>CAUCWU010000331.1 GCA_958446555.1 uncultured Lachnospiraceae bacterium
AAATCTTTTCCAAGTGTGGTGTAGTAAACCTTGATCTTTGGCTCTGTTCCAGATGGACGAACAACTACTGTCTCGTTGTTCTCCAACTTATAGATCAGAACATTTGCCGCTGGAAGACCAGTCTCTTCTGGCTTCTTGTAATCAGTAACCTTTACAACTGCATAGCCTGCGATCTCCTTCGGTGGATTCTCGCGGAACTTCTGCATGATGCCTGCCATCGTGTCCATGCCGCTTAAACCTGGAAACTCGAAGCTGTCTACCTTGTTCAGATAGCGACCATACTGTGCGTAGATCTCCTCGAGTCTCTGCTTTAAGGAGCTTCCGATACTTCTATAATATGCCGCCATCTCGCAGATTAACATGGAACCGATAATCGCATCCTTGTCGCGCACATACGGACCTGCCAGATAACCGTAGCTCTCCTCGAATCCGAAGATGAAGCGGTCTACTTCGCCGTCTGCCTCAAGATGAGCGATCTGATCACCGATCCACTTAAATCCGGTTAAAACGCTTCTAAGTTCGACTCCATAATGCTCTGCTACTGCATCTGCAAGAGGAGTGGATACGATTGACTTGACTGCTACTGGATTCTTTGGCATTGTACCCTTCTCGATACGACCTGCTGCAATGTAGTCAAGAAGAAGAACACCAACCTCGTTTCCAGTTACAAGCTCATAGGAGCCATCCGGGCACTTCATTGCGATACCAACACGGTCTGCATCTGGGTCAGTTGCAAGCATCAAATCGGCACCTGTCTCTTTTGCGAGCTTCAGTCCCTGCTCAAGAGCTGCAAAAATCTCTGGGTTTGGATAGCTGCAGGTTGTGAAATAACCGTTTGGATACTCCTGATCTGGCACGATTGTAACGTCGGTGATTCCGATATCCTTTAACACCTGAGTAACCGGTACCAAACCAGAACCGTTTAACGGGCTGTAGACAAGCTTAAGACCTGCTGTCTTGCAAAGACCTGGACGAACCTGACGAGACTCGATTGCATCATACAGAGCACGCTTGCAGTCGTCGCCTACAAAGCGAATTAATCCATCCTCAACTCCCTGTGCGAAGGAGATGTACTTTGCTCCGGTTAATACGTCGGTCTTCTGGATCTCATCGTAAACGATTGCTGCTGCATCGTCGGTCATCTGGCAGCCGTCTGGTCCATATGCCTTATAACCGTTGTACTTTGCCGGATTGTGGGATGCTGTTACCATGATACCTGCATTGCAATTGTAATAGCGAGTTGCAAAGGACAGTGCCGGAACTGGCATTAATGCATCATAGATTCGAACCTTGATGCCATTTGCAGCCAATACGCCTGCTGCTGTCTTGGCAAATACGTCACTCTTTAAACGGCTGTCGTAACTGATTGCAACTGTCTGGTTGCCGCCCTGTGTCTTTACCCAGTTGGCAAGTCCCTGTGTTGCCTGACGAACAACGTAAATGTTCATGCGGTTGGTACCTGCGCCAAGGACACCACGAAGTCCTGCTGTACCAAACTTTAAGGAAACGGCGAAACGCTCCTTAATCTCCTCATCATTTCCCTCGATCTTTGATAACTCCGGTTTCAGATCGGCATCTTCTAAGTCCGCTGCGAGCCAGCGCTTGTATTCTTCGTTATACATTTTGACCACCTCTATGATTATTTTTTTGTTACTTTTATATACATTGAACATATATTAGTACTATACCATATTTTTGTTACTACGGCAATAACGTGTTTCAATTTCTATCGAAGAAATTTACCAAAAGGAGCCAAGTAAAACGGGGTCAGGCACGGATAACGAACTCCAACTATAGAATTATTTTTTACCTGTAAATACTTTTCTATCAATTTCGTCTGTATCAACGGATATGTCCAGTTCTCAGGCAGCTCATCCATAAGCACAACTTTTTCCATCTCTCTATGTAATTCTTTAGCAAATTCAGTTATCTCCGCAAAATAAAGCATTCCAAAGGTTTCCTCGCCTGTATTATTTACTCCTGTCTTACCTGTCACTGAATATACACAGATTGGCTTTATCTCATATTTTACTGCTCCTGTTTCTTCCTGTAGCTCCCTTTTAGCGGTTTTGAGAATATTCTCGTCTGCTTCTCGATGCCCTCCCGGCACTTCATAGGTATCTCTTTCTTTATGCTTACAAAACACCCACTTGCCGTTGCTCTGTGAAATTATTACTGCAAACTTCAGTAATGAATCGTCTACTGTATCATAAACTTATAAAAAATCTTTTTCTCCCCACAAATAGAGCCAAACTAGAGCCATTCGATAAAACAAATGCCGGAAACCCGCATAAATACAGGCTTTCGGCATTTTTGTCCGTTATTCAAACTCGACAACTACTAATCAATTTTGTTTAGAGATTATTTGCTATCGTATTTGTCTTTCTTTTGATTCTTTGATTTTTCCATATTATCCTGCCTATATAAGCTAATGTTATCATTTTGTTATCGCTGTTGATAACACTACTTGAGCAACTGTGGATAATAGCAATATGTTCCGATACAAATTATAAGCTATTTTGCTTAGAATGGCAATAGCTTTATTTTTATGAAAGCTGCAATACAGCAGAATTTATTATACCGTCAGCTTTTGCCATTCTTCAAATAATCTATATATTCCTGTCCCCAATGCTGCAATGCCTCAATCACTGGATGAAACTTTCTTCCCATATCCGTCAGGGAATATTCTACTTTCAGCGGAATGGTTTCATACTGTTTTCGTTCTACCAGACCGTTCTCCACAAGTTCTTTTAGCTGAACAGACAATGTTGCATGCGTCATTTTCGGCATTCGCCGTTGAAGCTCATTGAAACGGATCGGACCGTCCTCCAAATAGTGCAGGATCAAAATTGCCCACTTCCCGGAAATCAGACTTTGTGCTGTTGCATACGGACACTTACCAAAGCGTTCCTCCATTGTTGAATCCGTTTCAAATAGTTGCTTCATTTCATCACTCCTTACACATCAAATTCTTCTTTCAAGTCAAGCATTCCACGAATTTCTGCATGACCGTTTTCCAGATAAAACATTCCCATTTCCCAACCATTCTTGTCATATACTCCCATAACCTGTGGCAGTGCAGCACGGACTTTCTCCAACAGTGCAGCGTCCTTCACGATTCTCACTGTTCCATCGTAGCGTAGGAACTCACCGCCACGAACTGCAAGAATTTCGACATTTGGATTCTTCATAAGCTGAGAAAAAACATTTTTGAATGTTCCGCATCCAAAATATAGTTTGTCCTCATCAAGTAAATGAAATCCAAACGGGCGTCCCTTAGGCTTATCTCCATCTGTTGTCAGAAAATAAAATGTCTTCGCTTCATCCAAAAACTGATTCACTTTTTCGATATTTGTCATATTCATATCCTCCTTAATTCAGTCATTTTTTTGAACTACTTTAATTATATGACCGTTCAAAAGGATTCACAAGTACGATTTTTTATGATACTTGGTATGGTAAGCAATACCTTGTCTGTTCAGTATAATTTCTAACATCTTCAGAGATACAAACTTGAATTTGACTTGCCTATTTTCTTAAAATCTCATGTGGAGCTTCTATTT
>CAUCWU010000332.1 GCA_958446555.1 uncultured Lachnospiraceae bacterium
TGTAAAGCCATTGGAGGAAGATGATCCGTTCATCACAGAGCAGGTAGAGCGTGCAAAGGCGATTGTACAGGCGATCGGAAGTGAACGTTGTGTATTTTACAACGTATTTGCACCATTTTCATCACTTCGTTTTGGCGCAGGGGCAATTGGACTGAGTGAAGAGAAGATCATGGAGCATGTGCGCACCAATCCAAATGCAGTAATGCGTGCACTGGATGCAATTGCACAGAGTAATGCAATGCTTGCAGAAAAGTTGATTACAGAGGCTGGTTGCGATGGCATTTATTATTGCGTGCAGAGTGGAGAGCCAGATCGCTTTAAGCCAGAGGAGTATCGAAAGATTGTCAGACCAAGTGATCTGTATGTATTGGAGCATGCAAATCGCTTCTCAGAGAACAATATCATGCATATGTGCGGATGGTCTGGAAATCCGAACCAGATTGATCTGTGGAAAGATTATCCGGCAAAGGTTATGAACTGGGCTGTATTTGTAGAGCATATGACATTAGAGCAGGGTCGCTTATTCTTTGGTGGAAAGACTTGCCTTGGCGGATATGAGACTCACTGGGATGGCCATATTCAGCAGGGAATTATCTACAATGGAACGAAAGAAGAACTTCAGGCATATACAAGAGAGTTGATTCTGAATCATGGAAAGCAAGGATTGATGCTTGGCGGCGATTGCACAATTGATGCAAAGATTGACTGGGAGAGAATCCGTTGGATTGTAGAGGCAGCAAGAAGCATTTAAAAAATTTAAATAATCAGAAATAGTACAAAGAACCTTTTACGAAGCTTGCGTTTCGTGAGAGGTTCTTCTATAATGAAAACAAGATATATGCGTAAAACTGTAATTCTAAAAACGCAAAAATAAAAGGTATGGAAAGGCAGATGAAAATGGAACAGCAAACACAGAAAAAAGAGCAGTATGCGCTTCTTGCGAGTCAAATTCATTCACTGATTGAGGGAGAGCCAGACCAAATTGCAAACTTAGCAAATGCGTCAGCTGCCATCAATGAAGCATTGGAAAATATTAACTGGGCAGGCTTTTATCTGGTCAAAGATGGCTGCCTAGTCTTAGGACCGTTCCAAGGCAAACCAGCATGCATCCGTATTCCATTTGGAAAGGGCGTGTGTGGAACAGCAGCAAAAAAAGATCAAACACAGCTGGTCATGGATGTCCATCAATTTCCAGGTCATATTGCGTGTGACAGTGCATCTCGCTCAGAGATTGTCATTCCGATTCACAATCAAAATGGTGAGGTAGCAGCCGTTCTAGATATTGATAGTCCAGAGCTATCACGATTTAACGAGGAAGATCAGATTGGATTAGAGCAGTGCGTGAAGGTTCTTGAAAACAATAATATTGTTTAAAAAATACAAAATATTTAAAATTTAAATACAAAATGAAATGCAGAAAGGCAGAGAAAAATGGAACAAGCAAAAGTACTTGGAAACATTGATATTTCTATGGCAGGCGGTGGAAAATGCCTGCTGGGTGATCTGGATGGAGACGGACGAATGGAGCTTGTTGTCGTTCAGGCAGATAGCGACATTGATGATCGATATGTGCCACATCAGATCACTTGTGTGACGGCATATCGCTTGACAGGAGAATTACTTTGGCAGACAGGAAAATGTGGAGAAAAATGCGGAAATTTTGGATCGGATTTTCCAGCGCAGATTTACGATATTGACGCAGATGGAAAAGCAGAGATTCTCTGTGTAATGAACCATGAATTTCTGGTATTAGACGGAATAGACGGTTCGGTGAAGGCACGTCATGCACTTCCAGATGAGCAGGCTCATGACTGCATCATCCTTGCAGATTTGACGGGAAAGGGTCGCCCAACTGATATCATCTTAAAGGATCGCTACCGTAGAATGTGGGCACTTGATTCTGATTGGAATCTCTTGTGGACTCATGAGGGTAACATCGGTCATTTTCCGTGGGCAGCGGATGTCAATGGCGATGGCTATGAGGAAGTGATGGCAGGCTACGATTTGCTTGACCACAATGGAAACTGTCTTTGGTCCTGTCAAGACTTGGAAGATCATGCAGACTGTCTGTGGACAGGTGATGCGACTGGAAGTGGCAGTGTGCAGATTGCAGTCGGTGGCAGTGTGACCTGCCTGTACAGTGCAGACGGAAAAGAAATTTGGCGATATGATGGCTCAATCGAATCACAGCACATTGCACTTGGAAAGTTTTGCCCAGAGCTTCCAGGCTTACAGGTCGCAGGACTAGACCGTATTCAAAGAGGAGACGGCTATAAGGGTCAGTGGGATGGAAAAGACGGCATGTTTTTGCTTGATTGCAATGGCAAAGAACTCTGGAAGGAAGATCGAAAGACAAAGGGATGGCTGACAATTGTGGATGCTTTGTATGGTTGGAACGGGGAAGATCGTGACTACATACTTGCTTACAGAAGAGGCGGCGGAGAGCTTCCAGCACTCTATGATGGCCATATGCAAAAGATAATCGAATTTCCACATGACGGCTATGTGATTCATGCTGATCTGTTTGGAAGAGGAAAAGAGGATGTCATTGTCTATGACAAAAACACAGCATGGATTTGTAGTGGAAGCGAGTATGATTTGACACAGGCACCATCAAGAAAGTCGCTTCCACAGACAAGGCGCTTATATGCATCAACTCTGTATCCGGGTGGTGTGTGCACCAGAACGACGAAAAAATAAGAAAGGATGAAAATCATGATTCAAAGAAGTGAATATCGAGGCTGTCTAAAGGCAGGTATCTTAGAGGAAGATTGGAAAATGGCACTAGCAGAGGCTAGAACGCTTGTGCAGGAACAAAAAGAAAACGATTGCATATTGACGGTTTGCCTATATCAACATAAAAACATGTTGTTTTTATATATGGAAACCTTGCAGGAAGGCATTTGCCCAAGCAAAATTCTCTCTCCACTTACACCATATCTAGAATTGTGGCCGGAGGAAAACGGATTAACACCATGGGCACCTATGTATCATATTTATCATCATAGTATTCCAGGTGATGTTTCTGAGTGGGTAAAAGAGCGTGCTGCAAATGAGAATCGCATTGGTCGTATTGCATTTTTAAAACCAGAAAAGCTGTTTTCTTACACTTATTGGCATTATGCAATTGTTCAGGAAGGATTGCTTAAGGGAGATAAATATCAGTATATATCACTGCATGAAAATGTTCTGTTTTCGTATTTTGAGGAGCCGCGTCACAACGTAAATATTACAGGAAAAGAGGAAGAATCAAAAGTAATAGATGGTTGGATGGCAGTCGACCCGGAGAGTCATTTTGATCGTGAAAAAGCTTGCGGAAACAACTTCCTTGTAATTGATCCGATTTTGATGGTTTAAAAAAACAACGATTAAAACCGTGGGATGAGAGCTTGATTTTGCAAGTAGAAAAAAATCGACAGCCCATACTAGCTTGCTTTGACGAAACGGACTAGTATGGGCTGAAATTATAATGATTCAGCACAGAAAACCCCGGCCGTTCGCAGGAATGTCCGAGGGATGAATGCGCCGATTACAAACAACGCAACCATCATTCCAACAGGGT
>CAUCWU010000333.1 GCA_958446555.1 uncultured Lachnospiraceae bacterium
GCATAGCTTCCCGGTATGTAAGGACCAGAGAGCGAGTCATGATCTGCAAAGTCAGAGGAAACGTTTGCACTTCCCACAGATGACACAGCAGAAGTTTCTTTTTGGTTCGTGTTTGGGAGAGAACGACTCTGTTCTTTATCTAGCTGCAGGGCGCTTGCAAGTAAAATCGCAAGAAGAATGACAATCACAATGATCACGGCAGTCCAGATTAGGTTTCTGGATTTCAGGACAACAATTTTTGTCTTAGAACTCATGGAAGGCTCCTGAAACTGATTGTTACAGCTTATGAAGCGACTGACCAATTTATACATGGCAGTAGGACAACAAATAAACAGAACAGGATAGCAGATAGACAGAATAGGACAATAATAAAAACAGTAAGATAACCAATAGACAGAATAGGATAACAAATAGACAAGACAGGAGTAGAAAACTATGAAAGTAGCTATTGTTACAGACAGCAACAGCGGAATTACACAGAAGCAGGCACAAGAAGTTGGCGTGTTTGTACTTGCAATGCCGTTTCAGATCAACGACGAAACCTATTATGAGGACATTACGCTGACACAGGAGGAGTTTTACAAGAGACTGCGTGAGGGAGGAAACATCTCCACATCCCAGCCATCTCCAGGCAGCGTGACTGATCTGTGGGACAAGCTTTTAAAAGAATATGATCAGATTGTCCACATTCCAATGTCAAGCGGACTGTCAGGCTCCTGTCAGACAGCAACCATGTTGGCACAGGAACCAGAGTATGAGGATAAGGTATATGTGGTAAACAACCAGCGAATCTCTGTAACCCAGCGCCAGTCTGTTTTAGATGCAAAAGGCATGGCAGAGGCTGGATACGATGGTGCGGCAATTCAAAAGCGCTTAGAGGAGACCAAATTTGAGTCTACAATCTACATCACACTTGATACACTGCATTATCTAAAAAAAGGTGGCAGAATCACACCAGCAGCGGCAGCGCTTGGAACCATTCTTCGTCTAAAGCCAGTGTTGCAGATTCAGGGAGAAAAGCTCGATGCCTACTCTAAGGCTCGTACCTACAAGATTGCAAAGAACACAATGCTTGAGGCAATTGCAAAGGATATTCAGAACCGTTTTGATGGAGACTCTTCGCCAGAGCATATCCATATCGCAATTGCCCACACCGATAATTTAGAGGCAGCAGAGGAGTTTAGAAAAGAAGTGTTGGCGATCTATCCGGGACACGACATCTATATCGACCATCTGTCACTGAGTGTTGCCTGCCATATTGGACCTGGTGCACTGGCGATCACAGCGACCAAGGTATTGGAGTATTAATAAAAGCACCGAGACGAAATATTGCCGACGAGCCTGACCGTTTCACTACACGGCGTCGTCGGCAAAAATTTCGCTTCGGTGTTAATTTTTATACTGGAATCATTCTCGGCTTTCTCTCATGAAATACCGTGTAGTATCGGATGCCGCACTCCTCGAGCAGAGCCGGTACCTTATCAAAATCAAAGGCTGTGTGTTCTGGCTTATGACCGTCTGAGCCGATTGTTAAAATCTCACCACCAAGCTCATGGTAGCGTTTTAAAACATATGGTTCAGGGTTTGGAAAGCCAAGCCCATATTTAAAGCCGGCCGTGTTGCACTCGATTCCCTTGCCATTGTCAATCAAAAGCTTAAGGATCTCATCAATGATGTCCTTATAGTCAAGAATTGAGTAGTTGTCTCTCTGGCCGGGTGCATAGCGAACAATATAATCAATATGACCATAGACATCAAAGCAGTCAAACTGGCGGATATTTGCGAGCGTATCCTCGTAATACTCCAGTATGCCCTGCTTTTTTGTTTTGCCATCCCAGTAGATCGGATAGTACGGGTCGATTCCTTTGACTACATGAGTAGAGCCAATGATAAAGTCCCATGGGCATACCTCAGCAAAATCCTCAATGCTGTGATGATAGTCGGTGCGAAGGCCAAGTTCCACGCCAATTCCGATATGAGCCTTATGGGAGAACTGTGGAATTAATTTCATTAATGTCTCATAATAGGTAAACGGATCCAAGCGAAACGGGCGATTCTCGCCAATTCCAGTTGCCGTGTGCACATTTGCCTCCCCGGTTGCCTCAAGATCTGTGTAACCGATATCCTCATGGTCGGTAATACAAATATCGGTAATTCCTTTCTTAATTAACTCCTCAATCTGCAGTTTCGCAGGCGTATCCGAGTCAGTTGAAAATGATGTATGAACATGAAAATCAGAATGTATCATAAAATTAGAAAGCCTCCTTATAACAATCCTTCTTCCAATTTCTTTGATCGGGGCGAAGGTACCCAATCATTACCTAGAAAGAATACGTCGTCTTTATAAAATTGTCAAGGACGGGCTTTGCCGAGTGGGTTTCTCGCAATCTGGCACAGTCTATGCTGAAAACCTAGAAAAAAATAAAAAAAAGGAAGAAAAACACTTGATATATTTGCTAGGATAAGGTAAAATATCAGTAATTGATTATATTTTAACAAAGCAGACTGCGATAAAACAAAAGCACATGCGATAATATAATCGAATAAATTTCTTTAGGAGGAATTAAAAATCATGGCAGTAAAAGTTGCAATTAATGGTTTTGGCCGTATCGGCCGTCTTGCTTTCAGACAGATGTTCAATGCTGAAGGTTATGAAGTAGTAGCGATCAACGATTTAACAAGCCCGGCTATGCTGGCTCACCTGTTAAAGTATGATACCGCACAGGGAAAGTATCAGTATGCTGATACTGTAGTAGCAGGCGATGACTATATCGAGGTTTGCGGAAAGAAGATCACTATCTACAAGATGGCAAACGCAGCTGAGCTTCCGTGGGGAGAGATCGGTGTAGATGTAGTTCTTGAGTGTACTGGATTCTATACTTCCAAGGCTAAGGCACAGGCTCATATCGACGCTGGTGCAAAGAAGGTTGTTATCTCCGCTCCGGCTGGAAACGATCTGAAGACTATCGTTTACTCTGTAAATGAGAAGACTCTGACCGCTGAGGATAACATCATCTCCGCAGCTTCCTGTACAACAAACTGCTTAGCACCTATGGCTAAGGCTCTGAATGATTACGCTCCAATCCAGAGCGGTATCATGTCCACCATCCATGCATACACCGGAGATCAGATGATCCTCGATGGACCGCACAGAAAGGGTGACTTAAGAAGAGCACGTGCTGGTGCTGCAAACATCGTTCCGAACTCTACTGGTGCTGCTAAGGCTATCGGCCTGGTTATCCCAGAGTTAAACGGAAAGCTGATCGGTTCTGCACAGCGTGTTCCGGTTCCGACAGGTTCCACCACTATCTTGGTTGCAGTTGTTAAGGGCAGCGATGTTACCGTTGAGGGTATCAACGCAGCTATGAAGGCAGCAGCTTCCGAGTCCTTCGGTTACAACACCGATCCGATCGTATCTTCTGATGTTATCGGTATGAGATTTGGTTCTCTGTTCGATGCTACCCAGACTATGGTTTCCAAGCTTGGTGATGATCTGTATCAGGTACAGGTTGTTTCTTGGTATGATAACGAGAACTCCTACACCAGCCAGATGGTTCGT
>CAUCWU010000334.1 GCA_958446555.1 uncultured Lachnospiraceae bacterium
TAAATGATACATCTGACGCGGTTTTGATGTCGCGACTTGCAAATTGCGAAAATGACTGCAGATGCCATCATACCATAGTCTGCACTCTTTGTGGACGGAGAATCTGCATTCATAATCTCATCTGAGTAGGTCTTCTTGCCATTCTCATCCTCAGTGTAAGTCATATCCTTAACACCCCAGTTTAACAGTGTGGTCATCTCATCTGAATACTGATAATCGATCATTGCTACCATATACTCTGGGTTCTCAGTCTCAGCGCCGATGAAGATACCCATATTGGTATTTAAGGACTTGCCAGGAAGCTTAGATCCCCACTTCCATGCAGTTCCGTAGGTTTCGTTCTTTGGCAGATATGCAAGACCCCACTCAATACCAGAATCATCAGAAGCTGCTGTATTCCAGCTATTTGCAGATCCAGCCCACAGTGTCGGACAAATCAGAGCCTTTCCTGTTGATGCCTTCTCATTGCACATATTGGTATCTGCAGTTGCAAACTCAGAATCAATATAACCTGCATCATACAGACTCTTTAAATACTTTAACATCTCACGGAAGTTATCCTCGATTGGTCCAAATGCCCACTCGGTTCCGTTCCAGTATAAGGTATCCCAAGTATGGAAGATTCCTACAAATCCACGGTAGAATGCATAATCCTTTGTGGAGTTCATGATAACAGCATCTGCATCGATGGTACCGTCATCAATCTTTGCCTGTAAATCAGCACACAGCTGTGTGAACTCATCCAGTGTAGTTGCCGGTGTTAAACCAAGCTTCTGTAATACATCAAAACGATATGCGAATGCGGTGAAGGACTGAGCACCCATAATGTTATCTTCATTGTTCATTGCATCCATGAAGTAATACATAGAACCATCTGCATTGATTGCTACATTTCTTCCGTTTGGATGACCATCTACATAATCCCAGTAATACTTGATGTAATCCTGATAATCAGCAAGATTCAAAACAACACCATCCTCGCCATACTGCTGAATAGCAGTTCCCTGAGAATAAGTATTGGCATCTGCTACATCATCGCCAGCCAGACGAACCAGCTCGTTGGTACGATAATCAGCCCATGGTGTACGGTTGAAAGTAACCTCTACATCAACACCTAAGTAATGCTCCATTGCCTGCTCCCAAAGCTCCTGAATCATTGTTCCATCAGATGACTGATTAAAGTCTGCAATGTTTGCCTCTACCTTTAATACGCCACCCTCTAATTCTGGAAGCTCAATTCCGTTGTCTGCTGCTGTCGCATACTGGCTCCAGTCGATCTTTGGAACGCTTGTCTCATCTGCCATTGCCATACCCGGAACCATGCTCATTGCCATTACGCCGGATAATACCGCTGCTGACCATTTTCTTGCTCTTTTCATTTTTTCTTCCTCCTGCTATTTCTTTTTATAATTTTTTTTGAATTATCCCTTTACTGCTCCTACTTGAACGCCCTGTGCAAAATATTTCTGTAAGAACGGGTAGATGCACATGATTGGCAGTGCCGTCGCAACAACACATGCATACTGAATATTCAGTGTATTCAACTGACCATTGTTCATCATCTCTGTTGCTGCTGCCATATCACCACTTCCAGTTGATGTGAATACAATCTTTCTTAGGATCATCTGAATCGGATGAAGTCTCTCATCCTTAATATAAAGAAGTGCCTCATAGTAGCTGTTCCACATACCAACAACTGCAAACAATCCAAAGCTTGCATACAGAGCCTTTGATAATGGTACATAAATCTTCATTAAAATCTGGAACTCTCCTGCTCCGTCGATCATTGCAGCCTCACGCACCTGTGGAGAAATTCCCTTATAGAAGGCACGATATACGAAAACATTGTAGGCTGACAGACATCCCGGAACAATTAGGGAAAGCCAGTTGTTGAACCAACCAATATTCTTAATTAACAGGTAGGTCGGTACGGTTCCACCGCTGAAAAACATCGTAATCAGAAGCATGATGGAAATTGGTTTATGGAAAACGAAATTTGGAATCATCATAACGTAAGCCAACAGTGAAGTCATTGCTAAGTTACAGACTGCAAAGCCCAAACAGATGATGATGGTGTTTCCATATGCTCTCCAAATATTTCCTTCTTCGAACAAAATCTTATAACCTGTTACATTGAATTCTCTTGGAAACCAAGTAACCTGTCCGGTCGTAATCATCGTATTACTCGACATTGAAACAGCGATGACATTTAAGAACGGATAGATGAAGATGATCGTTGCCACAATGAAGAACAGGTACAGAAGAGCATCTGCAAAACGGTTTCCGATATAAATTCTATTTTTTTTCTGTGTTTTTACTTGTTTTGCCATTTTTCTCTCCTCTTTCTTACCACAGACTGTTTTCTGGGCTCGTTCTTCTGACAATCATGTTGGTTCCCCATACAAGGATCAGACAGATAACGGATGAAAACAGGTTAACTGCTGTTGAATAGCTGAACTCTCCACTCTCAATACCTTGATGGTATACGAAGGTTGCGAGAACCTCAAGCTTACTGGTATTAGTTGGATTCTGCATTAGAAGGATTTTCTGGAAATCAGCATTCATAACAGAACCAGCATTCATAATAAGAAGTGTCGCTGATGTCGGCATGATTGTCGGCCATGCGATATGGCGAATCTTCTGTAAACGGTTTGCACCGTCCAGATTTGCAACATCATATAAAGAAGTATCAATGTTAGACAATGCTGAAAGATAGATAATGGAGCCCCAGCCAACTCCCTGCCATACGGCAGAACCGATATACTCAAGCAAGAAGTAGGTATCACCGCTGTTCATATCAACTCTGCTCATACCAAACAGTGCACGAACATCATTGAACAATCCATTTAAGGAACCGAAGCGGTTTAACATAGAACAAATTACTACAACCGAGATAAAATGTGGTATGTAGGATGCTGTCTGAGCCACACGCTTGAACTTCCCATTTTTAATTTCGTTTAATGCGAGTGCAAAAATAATTGGAAGCGGATAGGTAAATAACAGTGTCAATACACCTACTCGAAATGTATTCCATATGATGTAGCGGCTGTTTACATTCTTAAAGAACTTGATAAAGTTCTTGAACAGAGGATCACACCATTCACTCCCTAGGATTCCTTTTTTCGGCTTGTAATTCTTAAAGGCAATCAGGATTCCATACATCGGAACATACTTGAAAATAATAAGAATTGCCATCGGCAATGCTGCCATCAGAATCAGTGTACGTTGTTTCCACATCTTTTGCCAGATGCTTTGCTTATGCACCATCATACCAGAAGCAGACTTTTTTGCTCTTTTCTCCATAATATTCTTCCTTTCCGTGTTTCACTGTTCCAAGTATATGTTATTTTATCTAATTTTAAAATGTAATTTATCTCATGCTTTATGGATTTTTATTTGTTTTTTATGTCCTTTTAATTTATTTTATGTAATTTTTCCATATTTCCTGTAATTTCTTCCATGGTTATCCTTCTTTTTTATGTTATACTGTACATATCGACAAAATCTAATATTTGACACCCACGAATTGCTTCGTTGCATAGCAATCTCGCAA
>CAUCWU010000335.1 GCA_958446555.1 uncultured Lachnospiraceae bacterium
GTACCGGAATTGAGTAATACTCGGCTGTTTCCTTGACCTTATCTACATATGCTTTCAATGGCAGGTGATTTGATTCATTTGGTACATTTTCATTTTCTCTGTGAATCGGTGTCAAAAATACAATGGTAGATGTCGGATACTTGGTGATTAATCCACTCATCAAGTAGTGCAGAGCTCCACAATAGGTATCCATTGTTCGATCTTCAAACGAACCAAACGGGGCATTTCCGTGTCCGTAGTCATTGGTACCGCCAAACACGACGATTGCATCTGCACCGTCTTCCATCTGATCAAAGCGTTCACAAAATGAGTTCAGATCAACAAAATCTGCATTCTCGCCTAGTCCTTGCTGTCTCGCAATACGAGTCGCTGAAATTCCATAATTTCTAATTTCTCCCAAATTGGCGTTTTTCTTTAATACCTCACTAAAGCGAGCCTCTGCACATGAGGTACCCACACCCTCTGTAATGCTGTCTCCAAGAAACCATACTTTTTTTCCAGTTAAATCCATGATCCAATCTCCATTCATACTATAGTTAAAAGCTCCAAAATCGTTCGTGCTTGCACGATAGGATTTTGAAGCTTACCAATATCATTTATTTTCTTCCAAGCAGCCCTTCTAATGCTCGGTATGCAACACAGAACGCTTTCTCGGTATCATTTTCTGCACGAACTGCCGCATCTTTTTCCAGATTTGCGAGTCCTGCGAAGTTTGCCAAATGCGGTTCCAGACTCAAATATCCCTTGTAACCGGATGCGTCCAACTTTTCAAAGATATCTGGAAGCTGTCCATCTCCAGTTCCTGCCGGAACAACCTCACCATCAGACAAACGAGCATCTTTTACATGAACATATTCAATGTATGATTTTAACATTTCGTATGCCTCTAATGTATTTTGTCCGCACTGAATAAAATTTGCAAAATCAAAGGTTGCCTTAAAGTGATCTCCGTAAAATTTCTTCATTAAATCCAAACATCTAGCTGCATTGTCACCATAGATGCCTTTTTCATTTTCGTGAAGCAGTACCAGATGATTTTTCTGTGCCTCTTTTACCATGCATTCCATACGACGCATTACCTCATCGCGTGAATCCTTTGGATCTAAATGCTCTGGCATATAAAAACTAAACATGCGAATATACGGTGTCTCAAAAATATCAGCAATGCGCTCGATTCTACCAAGCTTTTTCATATGCTCTTCAAAGTCATCATTGATACCGATTTTTCCAATCGGAGAACCGACTGCTGATACGCGAATGCCATCTGCGTCAAGACGCTTCTTTGCCTCTTTTGCCTGCTCATCGGTAAAATCTGCAACGCCAGTGCCATCTGCACTTCGAAATTCCACAAACTTGATTCCAAGCTCATTTAATACCTGAATCTGACGGTCTAACGATACCGAAATCTCGTCAGCAAAGCAGCTGACTGGGCAGGATGAAAGTACGAATTTTCCCATAATACCTCCTATATCTCTACTACGTGATGCTCCCTCGCTGATTCATAAGCGCCAAGCATCAACCGAATACTGTTTTCAAGTGCCAGAAGCTCCAACGCAAAGGTGCCATTTGTTTCCAGTGCATGATAATAATCACCAATACAGGCCGCATGTCCGCTTCCCCAATAGCTTTTTCCAATCGGAACTGGTCTTTCTACCTCTGGCTTTACGACTCTTCCATCTGGATAAATATAAGAGACATCTAAATCTTCAATTCGTACTCTCACCTTTTCACAAGCAATCTCGATTAACGGCGGAATATCAGCACAGTAGGCATTTGTTGCATAGAAGCATGCTACTTTCTCACCAAATCGAATATAGGCTTCTAACGTATCCTCAACCTCAATAACCCCTTTTAGATGATGATTGGAAAGCGATGCATCAATCCAGTCTGGCTTGCCTAATAAATCAGAAAGAAGATCCAATGTATGAACAGCTTGATTGATTAGCACACCGCCACCCTCTGTCGCAAGTCTTCCTCTCCACTCGCTCTGCGTATAGTACGGTGCTGGTCGATTCCACGTCACAATTCCTCTCGCGCCTAACACTTTTCCAGCTTCGCCAGATTCGATAAATTCTTTTGCAGCCCGATAGCTTGGATTATAGCGATTCTGATAACATAGTCCAAGCTTTGCCGGTGACGCATCTACTGCACTCTTTAGCGTTTCAAGCTGTTCAAATGTGATTGCCGGAGGCTTTTCCATAAATACATTGATGCCACGCTCAAGTGCATATACAGCCATTGGCACATGAAGATAATGTGGTGTACAAATATGGAGTACATCCGGATGTGTCTTCTCGATCATTTCCTCAAGCGATGCATATGGAGTTGTATTGTATTTTTCTGCATAATTTTTTGCTTTTTCAAAATGAATATCTGCCACACCGACAAGCATAACCTGTTCCATCGCTGTCAGCACGGCAGCATGGACTGCGGCGATATTGCCACAGCCAACAATCGCTGCACGTTTCATAGAATCACCCCCAGCATTCTTATTCTTTTGTTTTGCTTCCGTAGCTTCCAGTTGTATCAAAGGTAACATCCTGCACATTTTCCTTCTTTTTGGAATTTGCGCGAAGCTCATTTAATTTCTCAAGGAACAGATCCTCATCAATTGGCAGACTAACGGTATCGCCTAGCCAGGAAGACAGATGCATTGCATTGGACAGTTCCAGTCCATGAATGCCCTCAACTCCCTCTGCCACGAGTGGTTCACCGCGAAGAATTGCAGCTGCAAACGCATTTAATACACCGATATGTTGTGGATTCTTTCCGTCAAGTTCAATCTTTGTCTCATGGCACGGTGGTTTTGCAAAGCCTTCTGTTGCCTGATAACAATACGTTCTCTCGTTGATCTCAAGCTCATAGAATTTCAGTTCATCATTCTCAGCAACCAACTTTCCCTTTTCCAGTGTTACTTCAAGTCGATTGGTTCCCGGTGCATCTGCTGTCGTGGTAACGAACACACCTGTTGCCCCATTTGGAAATTCCAGATAAGCAGTTACATCGTCCTCAACCTCAATGTCATGCCATTTTCCATTATGGCAGAATGCACGAACCTTTGACGGCATGCCACAGATCCACTGAAGAAGATCTAGATTATGTGGGCACTGATTCAAAAGGACACCGCCACCTTCACCGTCCCAGGTTGCTCTCCAACCGCCTGAGTTATAGTAAGCCTGCGTGCGGTACCAGTCGGTGATAATCCAGTTGACACGCTTTAATTTTCCATAATCGCCGCTCTGTACCATATCATGCATCTTTCTGTAAATGCAATTGGTTCTCTGATTAAACATCATGCCAAATACGCGATCACTCTTCTTGGCCGCTTCATTCATCTCTCTGACCTGCTTGGTGTAAACACCAGCCGGCTTTTCGCACATAACATGAAGTCCATTTTCAAGTGCAAGAATTGTCAAACGTGGGTGATCGTAATGTGGAACGGCAATCAATACCGCATCGCATGTACCAGACTTAATTAAGCTGTCTCCATCCTCAAAAATGGCTGTCCCCTCTGGCATATGTTCTTTTGCCCATTCGCGTCTACTCTC
>CAUCWU010000336.1 GCA_958446555.1 uncultured Lachnospiraceae bacterium
ACGGAACAATTACCGTACAAGATAATGGTTTTGGTATGGATATGACTGCTACAGCGGATGGCGAGACAGTAAATATGAATGTTGCACTGACATTACTTGACAATGGACTGAGCATTGCTCTGACAACAAATGATGGAAACGAAGAAGTTTCTATGGCTGGCAGCTTCACACAGGAAGATGGTGTTACCATTACTGATACAGAGGCACCAACAGCAACACTGCTTCGCGATGTTGTAAAGAATGTTGTCGCAATGTTCTATGCTTCACAGGAACCAGTTGAAGAAGAAACTGCTGTAACAGTAGTTGAGTAATTATAAAGTTTGTACATAAGATGGCCTGTCATATTCAAAAGGGTATGACAGGCCATATTTGTGATACAGATATTTCTTGCCAATCAAGCGTTTCTATATTATAATAGTTACCGTAACTTCTAATTAATCTAAAAAGGAGGCGAGTATGCCAGATTTAACAGAAGAAGAGAAGAAAATACTGCGTCAGGCATATGAGATAAAAGAGAGGATCAAAGCAGAGGAACTCGAGGCAGGAGAAGTGTCTGTAGATCAGGCTGTGGAGGAAGAGATGGACGCTGATGTGCCACCTCAAAGAGCGAAGCGACCAAAACGTCCGCAGCAGGGAAACTATAATTCAGAGCTACGCTCGCAAAAAGCACAGAAAAAAGAAGGTTTTTCTCTAGAGGATGATGCAAATGCCAAAAGTGAGAACAAGCCGCTTGATGAGCGCTCAATTTATGGTCCAGAGGCTGCAAGTAAGTCATCAGTAGAAGTAAAAAGTGAGACTGTAAAATCGCAAGCTGTTTTGGATGCACAGGAAGTGCTAAGAAAACAGCGACCAGAAAAAAGAAGTACGAAGACAGATCAGGATACGCTTTCTTCTAAAAAGCGTCTTGATGCGCAAATGAAGCAGGCAGACAAAAAGTGGGAGCAGGAGAAGAGAAAAAAGCAGGCAAGAAGTAAAGAAAAATCGGTGGGAAAGACACAAAAAAGACAGCGAAGAGCTGAAAAGTCTCAAAAGAAGAAAGGGTTTCTGTATAAGCTTTTGAAGTTTTTGATTATCCTTTTGATTATTGTAGCGATACTGCTTGCTGGCATGTATGCATTTTTGCGAACTACGATTGCGCAGACGAATTATAAGCCGTATGAGACCTCTTATGAGAGGCAGTCTGATGTATTGACGCAAAAAGGAGTAACCAATATTTTATTGATTGGAACTGACACAAGAGTAGCGGGGTCAAATGATGCCAGATCGGATGCGATGATTGTTGTGTCAATTAATCCCTATAAGAGAAGACTTGTCATGACATCAATCATGCGCGACAGTTATGTTAATATTCCAGGATATGGCCAAAATCGTATTAACGAAGCGTATTCGAGAGGTGGCCCTGCACTTTTGATTCAGACAATCGAAGAAAATTATAAGTTGGGCATTGACTATTATACACAGGTGGATTTCTTTAGTTTTGTTGATGTAATTGATGCGTTTGGTGGTGTGACGATCAATGTTGAACAGCCGGAGGTAGAATTTATCAATGGTTATATCGCAGAGTACAATCAAGTCAGTGGGATTGCTGATCGAGATGGTTTTGTTGATGAGCAGTTTCCGGGCGGTGAAATTACATTGACAGGAAAGCAAGCACTTGGCTATGCTAGAATCCGCAAGATCGGAAATGATTTTGCGAGAACACAGAGACAGAGAACCGTAATGAATGCACTGTTGGAAAAGGTGAAAAAGGCAAATGTAGTTACGATTTATAAAGCGGTAGAATCTATTTTGCCAGATATTTCGACCAATATTTCTGATTCCAAAATGTGCTCGCTTTTGATGCAGTCAATTTTGTATTTGAATTTTGATATCGTTCAAGCAAGAGTTCCTACAGATGGCACATGGAGCAATGCAATCATGGGAACCAATCAGGAAGTTCTGGCGGTTGACTTTGAGGCAAATAAAAACTATCTGCAATGTACCATCTATGATTAAAATTTGGATGGAAAAGAAAGGATTATTCGATTATTATGATGTATGTTTTTATTTGCCCAAAATGTAAGGCGACGAGGATGGTTAGTTTACTTCGAAAGTTGGACTGTAACTGTTGCTCATCACCGATGGCAAATTGTGAGATGGATTACACAGAGTGGGTCAATCTCACATTAAAGCAGAGACAAAAAATAATTGATTTGTATCACAATGCAGATCCAGAAAAACTTTGCTTTCTGCGCCCAATGCCGTATTACGACAGGTGGGAAAGAAATTATTACATGTAGAAGAGGTGACCTATGAAACATTATGATTATATTTTAGTAGGAGCAGGACTATACTCAGCAGTCATTGCATGGCATGCAAAGCAGGCTGGAAAGAGCTGTCTGGTTTTAGAAAGACGTGATCATATCGGTGGAAACGTATACTGTGAAGAGATCGAGGGAATCAATGTGCATAAATATGGAGCACATATTTTCCATACCAGCAATCGCAAGGTATGGGATTTTGTCAATTCTTTTGTAGAGTTTAACCGCTATACGAATAGTCCGGTAGCCAATTACAAGGGTGAGATCTATAATATGCCATTTAACATGAATACCTTCAGCCGTATGTGGGGGATCAGCACACCGCAGGAAGCAAAGGCAATTATTGAAAAACAAAAAGCAGAAATTACAGGTGAACCAAAAAATCTTGAGGAGCAGGCAATTGCATTGGTTGGAAGAGATATCTATGAGAAGTTGGTAAAGGGTTATACAGAGAAACAGTGGGGGCGCGATTGTAAGGAGCTTCCAAGCTTTATTATCAAGAGACTTCCTGTTCGTTTTACCTATGATAACAACTATTTTAACGATTTATATCAGGGAATTCCGATTGGCGGATATAATAAATTGATTGAGGCATTGTTTGAGGGAGCTGAAATTCAGACTGGCGTGGACTTTTTGGCAGAAAAAGAAAAGTGGTTATCCATGGCAGATAAGGTAATCTACACTGGTGCAATTGACGAGTATTTTGAATATTGCTTTGGAAAATTAGAGTACCGTACAGTTCGCTTTGAGACAGAGGTATTGGATACCGATAACTATCAGGGTGTGGCTGTTGTCAACTATACTGATAGAGAGACTCCGTATACCAGAGTAATTGAACATAAGCATTTTGAGTTTGGAACACAGCCAAAGACTGTAATTTCAAAGGAATATTCCACTGACTGGAAAGAGGGCATGGAGCCGTATTATCCGGTAAATAATGAGAAAAACCAGACTTTATATCAGCAGTATCGCAAGAAGGCCCAAGAGCAGGATAAGGTATTCTTTGGTGGCCGTCTTGGTGAGTATAAGTATTACGATATGGATAAGGTAATTGCATCAGCGATGGAAGGTTGGGAAGTTCTCTCCAAATAATGATGCTTCCGAGAAAATCAGTAAATTTCTTTGATAAGACGTAAGGTTAATAGAAACCAAACAACGAAGGGCAGGATATAAAAAATGGGAAAATATTTTGGAACAGATGGATTTCGCGGTGAGGCAAATGTCGATCTGAC
>CAUCWU010000337.1 GCA_958446555.1 uncultured Lachnospiraceae bacterium
GAATGTGGATGCACCGCATTTACAAGATTTTTTAAACATCAGAGTGGATTTCCTATTTTGCAATTTCGAAAACACAGTCGTGCCAAGATCCATCATCAGACGGAGCGTGCCTATAAGCTGGGAAAAGAGCTTGTGGCGAAAAATCGTTGCAAGCGAATGGATCAGAAAACCGACAGTTTGCAGGAATGGTATGAGGACATGGTTGCCAAGTACGGAGAAAAACAGGCAAACAAACTTCGTTCAAAGCTGACAGTTCAGAAAAGCACCAGACATTACAATAGCAAAGAACGTGTATTGCCTGGTACGATATTCTCATATGAGGGTGATCGCTATGTATTAACTGGTCAGCTGACAGGTGGAGCTTATTATCGAGCTTATGGGCAGGAAAAGAAGAACTTCCCGGCAAAGAAAGTGAGTATCCAATGTCAGAATGAGGGACTTGTGTATGTGAGTTAGAAAAGATTTGTGCAATTCATCTCCCTAACTAAAGTCAGGAGTTTTCTTGCACGAATCATCAATAAAACTGTCAAACAAAGACAGTGATGGAGCTGAAGCAGAAAGAGAAACTTTTAGAGAATTTTAAGAAAGTTTATTTTTTGTTGTCGGTGTCTGAACTTGCTTATGCTTTCTTTGTCTCTGCTGGAAAGGACAAGAATATGGAAAAACCAAAAATAATTACAACGAAATGCTTTGAAGATTTTCGCGGGTGGCTCTCAGTTCCCTTGGATAAAGAGATTGATTTCCATGTGGTTCAAATTAACCAAGGGTACAGTAAAAAAAAGTTTACGCTGCGTGGGCTACATTATCAAGAGGGCGAATACAGTCAGGCAAAACTAATATCTTGTCTGCATGGCGCGATTTTTAATGTGGCGGTAGATCTTCGGCCGGGAAAAACTTATGGACATGCTTATAGCGAAGCGTTGACTTTTGAAAATCAGAAGCAAATGTATATTCCAAGAGGATTCGCACATGGATATCTTACATTAGAAGATGACACCTTGATGCAGTGGTGTGTAGATAATGATTTTTGTGCAGAAGCAGCGAGAGCTGTGCGGTACGATTCGGATTTCATTTGGGAGAATGAGAGCTGGCCAGCAGGGAAATACGTCATTTCAGAGAAAGATCAAAATGCGATGATTCTTGATATGCTTGTGAAAAATAAAATGTGAAACTTCCAGTTTCACTGTCATCTACCGACTAAAATTTTTTCTATTGAGGAAAAAGTATGAAAGAATTAGATATGCAAGAATTATTTTCAAATAATGCGTCATCTGTTCAGTCAGATCGCATTTTATATACGCCATCTGCATTTGCCAGAGGTTCACTTCTTCATTTGCAAGAGGTAGGAACATTAAAGGCGCTTCATCCTCATACATCAACGAGAAGCGGCTTGGTGTCCTATCTGTGTTTTCTTGTATTAGAAGGAGAGGGAAGTTTGACCTACGATGGTCGGAAGTATTCGTTAAAATTAGGAGACTGTGTATTTATTGACTGTCGCAAAGCGTATAGCCATAGTACATCTAACTGCCTTTGGTCACTTTCATGGTGTCATTTTTATGCGCCATTTATGCCTGCTATCTATGAAAAATACAAAGAACGCGGTGGTCTTCCAGTCTTTCATCTAGAGGACACAATGCATTTTGAAGTGATTTTTAAACAGCTATATGAGTTAGCGGCATCCTCTGACTATATACGAGATATGCGAATTAACGAAAGATTAAGTTCACTCTTAACACTTCTTATGCAGGAGTCTTGGAATCCAGAAAATTCGACTGTTTCCAAAAAGCGTATGGAACTGGCAGCAGTAAAATCATATCTTGATGAACACTACATCGAGAGAATTACATTAGATGAACTGGAAGTACGCTTTTTTATAAATAAATATTATCTCTTGAAAATTTTTAAAGAAAACTATGGCAGCACAATCAGTAACTACTTAATTGCCAAGCGGATCACCAGGGCAAAACAGCTACTTCGCTTTACGAAGTTGACGATTGATGAGATTGGATGTGAGGTTGGCATGGATGGCGCAGGGTATTTTAGCAGGATGTTTAAAAAGGCAGAAGGGATAAGTCCAAAAGAATACCGCAAGCAGTGGCAGCAGCGCTGACAAAGAGTTAATTGATGCCTGAAAAACCAATATAGTGCAAAAATAGTGCAAGATAGGTTCTGTTCATTTTAGAAAAAAACGGTAAAATAATGATTAGACCAAAAGTCAATTGCTTATAAAACTACAGTTAAATTTACGACAAAAATTATAATTTATAAGCACAGATTATAGGCACAAAATAAAAAACAATACTAACAACAAACGATAGAAAGTTGAGGAGTTATATCGATGGCAAAAGTTGCACTGATTACAGGAATTACAGGACAGGATGGATCTTATCTGGCAGAGTTTTTGCTGGAGAAGGGATATGAGGTTCATGGAATTACACGCCGTGCGTCTATTTCAAATACCGCTCGTATTGATCATTTGATGGGAAAGATTACACTTCATGACGGAGATCTGTCTGATTCTTCATCATTAATTCGCATTATCAGTCTGGTTAATCCAGATGAGATCTACAATCTGGCAGCACAGTCTCATGTACAGGTATCATTCGACGTACCGGAGTATTCAGGTGATGTTGATGCCTTGGGCGTACTTCGTATTTTGGAGGCTTGTCGTATCTTGGGGTTAACCAAGAAAACAAAGGTATATCAGGCTTCCACATCAGAGTTGTACGGAAAGGTCGAGGAGGTTCCTCAGAAAGAGACAACTCCATTCCATCCATATTCTCCATATGCAGTGGCAAAGCAGTATGGTTTCTGGATTGTGAAGGAATATCGTGAAGCTTACGGCATGTTTGCAGTAAACGGCATTTTGTTTAATCACGAGTCTGAAAGACGTGGTGAGAACTTTGTTACCAGAAAGATTACATTGGCTGCAGGTCGTATTGCTGAAGGATTGCAGGATCACTTGGAACTTGGAAACATGGATTCACTTCGTGATTGGGGCTATGCAAAGGATTATGTGGAGTGTATGTGGATGATTATGCAGCATGAGACACCAGAAGACTTTGTCATTGCAACAGGAGAGCAGCATACAGTTCGTGATTTCACAGAGAAGGCATTTGCAGCAAATGGTATCAAGATTCGCTGGGAAGGCAAAGGTCTTGATGAGAAGGGTTATGATGCAGAGACTGGAAAGATGTTAGTATGCGTCAACCCAGCATGGTTCCGCCCGACCGATGTAGATAATCTTTGGGGCGATCCGACAAAGGCAAAGACTGTTCTTGGATGGAATCCGCAGAAAACAACCTATGCCCAGCTTGTAGAGATTATGGCAAAGCATGACAGACAGCTTGCAAAGCAGGAGAAAGCAATGAAAGAGGCAGCTCTGTAAGATCAAAATTTAGAAGCTTTATAAACTTAAAAAAGCCTGTTTATAAAAACTTGATCAGGTAAAATGCAAGGATATTAACCTTTGTATCAGCAAGATAAGTACATACTCTGGCAATAATACC
>CAUCWU010000338.1 GCA_958446555.1 uncultured Lachnospiraceae bacterium
TGTCTTTTTCTCCAACCCGGCCTGTATACTGTTTTCTCTGTTTACAATCATCTCCTCTAGCTGGCGGCTGATCGACTTTCCAAGAAGTTCTTTTTTACCACCGCCTGCAACAGCGATGATTTGATCGCGATCGGCAACTGCGACTTTTTGATTCATGGTCTGCGCGACCGATTCCGCATATTGCTTTGCAAAATTTCCAAGCTCCATCATTGGCGAATATTTTTTTAGAATGATCTGACCCTCTCTGTCGGTAAAGATTTCAAGAGGTGTTCCCTCGGCAAGACGCATCGTTCTTCGAATCTCCTTTGGAATCACGAGTCTTCCTAATTCATCTACACGTCTGACAATTCCTGTTGCTTTCATAGCGTTTCTCCTTATTTTCCACTTATTTTTAGAATTGCGAACTGACTGATCAATTCGTAAACATCCATTATATTTCTACTGCATAACTTCCATTTTTGAGTTGTGTAGCTAGTATGTGGAAATTAGAAGATTCTATGCATTTTTTCCTTACTTTGCCTTATGCCCACCAATCTGCTTGTTTCTTTCCTTTGCTGTCGCTCCTTCTAGCAGATTCATTCCCTTTAAAATTGCATTTTTTCCAAATTTCTTTTTGATTTGGAGCATCGCCTGCTGCATTTTCTTTTCTTTTTCGAGTTCCGCATTCTCCTTTTTTTCTTTCTTCTCGAGTGCCTCATAATCGGTAAATAAATCAAGCTGCTGCGGCTTTTTTTTCGTCTGCTCAGATCCTTCTGGCACGACGCGACTTGCACTAACGCTAAGTCGTCTCACGAGAAGACTTGGATCAACAATTTGATCAAATAGCTTCAAAATTGCCTCAGTTGCAAGCTTTCCCGATGATGTGAAGCGCCCAAGCGGAATGCTTCCATGTGCATCTTTTGGAATCTGTCTTCCATAGCGATCTGTGACGACAGACCCGTAATAACGCCTTCGCCTATCCGGATCGGTCAAATTTTCAATATCGTATCCGATTGCAAGACCCAAATGGTCAGTGACAAGACCTTTTTCCACCAGCTGCAATACCAGCTGATCAATCATCTCCTTTACAATCAATCGCGTCTGCTCTGCCGTATATGGGCAGTGTAACACTTGTCCATTTTCGAGGCTGCTTGACTGTGGTTTGTAGGCTTTAATCTCAGCGATTGTGCACGGCTCCCAACCCCAGGCGTGATCAATCAAAAGCTCGGCATTCACGCCAAACAGTCGATATAGCAGATCTTCGTTGTGGAATTGATTGTGCGTTCCAACTGAGCATCTGGCGACATCGCCCATCGTAAACATTCCGTTTTGTTCTAACTTTTTGGCTGTCTGCGGCCCGACCCGCCAAAAATCGGTGAGTGGACGATGATCCCACAGCTGGTAGCGATAGCTCATCTCGGTGAGCTTTGCAATGCGCACGCCGTCACGATCTGCTGGGATATGCTTTGCCTCAATGTCCATTGCAATTTTTGCCAGATACAAGTTGGTTCCGATTCCAGCTGTCGCTGTGATGCCGGTTGACGATAAGACATCGCAAATCATCTGACTGGCAAACTCATAATCCGTCATTCCGGTTAACACAAGATACTGAGTGATATCGACAAACACCTCATCTATCGAATAGGCGTGAAGATCCTCCGGTGCCACATATTTTAAATAAATCTGATAAATTTTTGTGCTGTACTCAATGTATTTTTCCATTCGAGGCGGTGCAATGATATAGTCGATTTTGTACTCTGGATGAGCGGCAAGCTCGCCTGCACTGCTGGATACGCCTAAAAATTTTCGCCCTGGTGCCTGCGACACTCTTTTTGCATTTGCCTTTCCCACTTGCTGCACAACCTCAAATAATCTTGCTCGCCCTCCAATTCCATATTGTTTTAATGAAGGCGATACGGCAAGACAGATCGTTTTCTCGGTCAGTGAGGCATCTGCAACGACAAGATTGGTAGACAGTGGATCAAGACCGCGCTCAACGCACTCAACCGATGCAAAAAAGGATTTTAAATCAATGCACAGATAGGTTTTTTCTTCACTATTTTTCATCTTTGCCATGCTCTCCTTTTGTTTTTCAGATTACGCAAAGTCGTCTGATGTCCAGTCATCATACTGCTTTCTTTCGACTTCGCTTTCCTTCTGATCAATTGACTTTTCAATCGTATTTTTGACTGCCACATCATACCCTCTTAGTGCAGCATAAGAGCCAAACTGAGCTGCCCGGTCGGAAAGCGGCATCTGAGGATGGCGCTTTGAGACGTGGTGCGGAAGATTTATGATATCGGCATATTTATTTTTCGATTCCATGAAATACCCCTTTTAACAAAAATAAAAAAACGCATGCTATACTGCAAACAACAATCGTTCAAGCAATTTGCTTTTCTATCATATAAAATTCTTATCAATTACAAAAGCCAGTTAGAAAGCTAAGAAATTTTGTTGAATAATTAGACAATGATGTCGAATTTTGTCGAATTATTATACAGGCAATTTCCAATTTTCTGCTTGCGATTTCATGTGAAGCATGATATACTATCCATAGTAATAAAGAACATACATTCACTATTAATAAGGAAAAGCAACCGATAGATTTCTAAGTTGATCACCTGGAAAGAAAGGAGTTTTATGGCGATTCGGAAAAAGCATGATCCAAGCGAATATCAAAAAGCATTGCGTAAATTCCATAAAAAATCAAATCGACATGTTGTCGTGTTTGAAGCTGATATAAGCGAAGATGAAAAGCGACGCATTTTTTCGGATGCCGACCATCTGCGCCAATGTGGAAATGAACTCCTCGGTATTATGGAACGAAATCTGGAGCAGCTTTTGCGCACAAAGAGATATCGTGCCTTGCAGAAACTGTATGGAAAAGTATCGGATCCAATCCATGCACTGGAAAAGAAAGAAGTTCTATCAGATGAGGAAACACAAAAGCTGAATCACCTGAAAAAGGAACGCGCTGAACTTACCAATTCAATGAATCAGATGAGAGAGTCTTATCAGGTGACATGGGATTTTTGCCGAACCAAAATGATGGAATTAAAAGAAAAGTATCACCTTCAAAGCATCTTTGCTCTTTCCCGTGCAGAAGATATTTGGGCTGCAATTGAAACGATATTGTATTCAAGCGGAAGAAAGTTGCACTTTAAAAAGCGCGGTGATCTTCCAGAGATTCGGGCAAAACAATCCACAAGAGGGCTTGTCATTAATTCTTCTCAGTCGAAGCTGATTGTGAAGTACGGAAAAGTTACAATTCCCTGTAAATACAAAACAAAGGATTTGTGGCTTCAGGATGAAGAAAAGGCAATGTGGGATGTGATATCGGAACGCAGACAATTGCTTATACTTCCAATACCGAAGTAGGACTTGAAAATCTAGCAGAAAGAGGAAATTCAATTCAGCATGTGGAAAGGCAGGAAGCATTGATTCTACGAGCAATGGAACGATCTCGAAGGGCGATGAATCCGAATCATTACAACGAAAATGGTACCGTTAAGAAAGGTC
>CAUCWU010000339.1 GCA_958446555.1 uncultured Lachnospiraceae bacterium
AGCAAAGCATGCTGACTGGGCAGAGGAATTCCTTGCAAACTACGAAAAGGTAGATGAGTCCAATATCGATGCAATCTTGCAGGACGAGGTTGGAAAGGTATTTGCACAGGTTCTTGAGGACGCAGGTGTCTATAAGCGTACTGAGAGTGGAAGAGAGGGCTTCCTTCGCTTCATCAACACGCTGTAAGGAATACAAATAAATACAAACTATAATATAAATTTATTATACCGAATTTGAAAGAACACAATTTATGCGAAAAAAACATATAGCACTTGCAGGGGCATTGGCACTGGTTATCGTTTCACTCAGTGCCTGTGCCCCCGCAGGCTCAAACAGCAATCAAAAAGGATTGGAGGCATACCAAAACGGCGATTACCAGAATGCAGTTTACCTGTTTAAGCAGGCAATCACGCAGGAACCGTCAGAGGACGCCTACTATTGTAATCTGGGGCAAGCATATTGTGCGCAGGGTTACTATGAGGAAGCAATTGAAAGCTTCACACAAGCCGCGCAGTTAGGAAGTAGTCTTTTCTATAGCTATAGAGGAATGGGACTTGCCTACAGCGGACTAGAAAAATACGACAAAGCAATAGAAAGCTTTAATCAGGCGATAGAAGCTGCCGGGTCACTCGACAGCTCCTGTCGCCTTGATGTGGTTGGATATCGTGCCGAGGCAAAGACCAATATCGGCGACTATGAGGGGGCGCTAGAGGACTATAATCAATTGATTGAGGCAAACTATCGTCTTCGTGATACCTATCAGCTGATGGGAGATGTCTATTTATTGAAAGACGATGTTGATCAGGCGCTTCACTGCTATCAGGAGTGCTTAAATATTGACAATCGCGATTATGAAGGATATCTGACGATGGCAAAGTCTCTCAAAAAGGCTGAGGCTGAGGAGGCGCGTCAGGTTGTCTTAAATGCAGCACTAGAGGTCATTCCGTATGAGGCACAGGATTGGTGCTACCGTGGGCGAATCTATCTGGAGCTAGACCAGATGGATGAAGCATTTTCTGCATTTGAGGAGTCTTACAACAAAGGCTATTCGCGGGCTGGCTATTACTTGGGCTACTGCTATGAGCTTCAGGGAAAAAGTGATGAGGCAGTTCATCTGTATCAGGAACAGTTAAAAAATGATCCGAACGATGCCGGATTGTACAATCAGCTTTCATCCTGCATGGTGCGTCAGGGCGATTATGAGGATGCTCTAATTATGATAGAAAAAGGCATGCAGCTAGCAGATGAAAGCCAGATGGCCGATTTTTTATGGAATGAAAGCATTTGCTATGAAAAGATGGGGGATTATGATACTGCAATTGAAAAGCTGATGAGCTACTTGCAGCAGTATCCGTCAGACAAAGATGCGAAAAGAGAACTGGCATTTTTGTATTCGAGATGAAGACAGAAAGCAAAGAAAGGCATGGTTATTATATGAAGAGATTATTATTTATTTGTAATTTACATTCCGGAAAGGGCTTGATCCGAAATCATCTGGCAGACATCATTGACACGTTCAATAAATCTGGATACGAGACAGTTGTCTATTCCACACAGGAGAGAGCCGATGCAACTAAACTGGCAAGAGAGCTTGGTGCTTCCTACGATTTGATCGTCTGCAGTGGCGGAGACGGTACCCTCAGCGAGGTGCTTGATGGTGTGATGGCAATTGAGGAGAAGAGACGTCCAAAGATTGGCTATATTCCAGCTGGTTCCACCAATGATTATGCTTACAGTCTTGGTCTCCCGTCCCAGATGAAAAAATGTGCGAAGGTGATCGCAGAAGAAAACTTTCGTGCTGTCGATGTCGGAAAATTCCAGGACAGCGACTATTTTGTCTATGTCGCAGCATTCGGCGCATTTACAGAGGTTTCTTGGAACACACCGCAGAAGACCAAAAATGCACTTGGCCACAATGCCTATATATTGGAGGGAATTCGTCAGGTTGGAAACTTAAAATCCTATCATGTACGTTTCACATTTGGGGATGAGGAGATTGCAGGAGAGTGTATCTATGCAATGGTCTATAATTCCTTTAGTGTAGGTGGAATGAAAAATATAAGTGGAAAGAATGTAGAGCTTGATGATGGAAAGCTGAATCTGATGATCGTCTACACGCCAGACAATCCGGTAGATTTCTCTGTGATGTTAGCTGATCTTGTGACTAAAAATCCAAACTCAAAATTTATCGCAAACTATGAGATTTCAGATTTGACGGTCGACAGCGACAGTGAAATTGATTGGGTATTAGACGGTGAGTATGGTGGTAGTCACAAGAGTGTTCATATTCAGGCAATGCCGCAGGCCATGAAAATTGCAGTTCCAGCAGATACAATTCCGGTTTCAGAGGAATCAAAGCAACAATAATGAAAAAAATACAGAAAAAAGACAAAAATTTTGAAAAACCTCTTTACAAATAGTGAGACTTCCTGTATAATATAAAGTTGCTAAGGTATTGCGCAAGTGGCTGTTTGATGCTTCAAGAGAAGCCAATGGCGTGAATAAAAGAAAGGCGTACCTGGGCATACATAGAAACAGTGTGAGAGTTGTTTAAAGAAAGGACAATGCACATGGAAAAAGAAGTATTAAAGGAACGTTTGACGAAACTAGTTGAAATTGGCCTTAGCAAGAATAAGACACTTGATTTCAATGATGTAAATGATTTTTTTACCGGTGAGACTTTGACACCAGAAGAACTGGAATTTGTATACACATATCTGGAACGCAAGAAGATTGATGTTCTCCGTGCGGCAACAGATGATTTGGCAGCAGATGACTTCGACAAGGATGTTGATTTTTCAGATGATGAGGAAGAGGTTGATCTTGACTCCATCGATTTGCTTGAGGGTGTCGGTACAGAGGACCCTGTCCGCATGTATTTGAAGGAGATTGGTACCGTACCGCTTCTGACAGCAGACGAGGAGATGGAGCTTGCAAAGAGAAAGGCACAAGGCGATGAGTCCGCAAAAGAGCGTCTGATCGAGGCAAACTTACGTCTGGTAGTCAGCATTGCAAAGCGTTACACAGGTCGTGGCATGAGCTTTTTGGATCTGGTTCAAGAAGGAAATCTTGGACTGATCAAGGGTGTAGAGAAGTTTGATTACACCAAGGGCTATAAGCTTAGTACCTATGCGACCTGGTGGATTCGCCAGTCAGTCACCAGAGCATTGGCCGATCAGGCGAGAACCATCCGTGTTCCGGTTCATATGGTTGAGACAATTAACAAGATGTCCAAGATGCAGCGTAAGCTGACACTAGAACTTGGCTATGAGCCGAGTGTCGCTGAGCTTGCAAAGGCACTTGATATGACCGAGGACAAGGTTATGGAGATCATGCAGATCGCAAGAGAGCCAGCTTCACTGGAGACACCAATCGGTGAAGAGGACGACTCCAATCTGGGTGATTTCGTTGCTGATGTCAACACAGTAACCCCAGAGGGAAATGTAGAGTCTGTTATGTTGCGTGACCAT
>CAUCWU010000340.1 GCA_958446555.1 uncultured Lachnospiraceae bacterium
TTTTGCTGAGAAAGTAGTACACGACGTATGAAATCCCATCAGCATAAATCCTGAACACAGTGGCTATAATTCAGTCTATAAGACTGAATGATGCTGCCGGAACTAGTTAAGGAATCCCACGGTTTTAACCGTGGGAGTATGTCAAGATATGGATTGGTTTTGTGTTGATTATATGTGACATTCCATATCGTGATGATGGTGTGTACCAGTATCTGCTGCGTACTTCCCGAAGGAGTTGGCTCTGGGGACAGATCGTGTATATTGTCGCAATTACAGTGATCTATTTTGCGTATATTTTTTTATTACTGCTGCTTCTTATTGTGCCGCAGGTAACATTTCAGACAGCGTGGACGACAACCTTTGTAAAGATGATAAATGCACCGTTTGGCTATGGAATTTCCAATTATTTTTCATTCCCGGTTTCGGTCATGCGCCAGACAACGGCTCTGCAGCTGTTTGGCAGATGCATTGTTCTTTGCATGATGATTGGAATGGCAACTGGTTTTCTGACTATGATGCTTCATATGCTGTGGCCGAGCGGTCCTGGTATTGCAATCGGTGGAATCGGAATTGCGATGGACTATTGGGCAACGGTTGTGCGAGTCGGAGTGACAAGTAAATATTTGTTGTTTATCTCTCCATTCAGCATGAGTCGTGTCGGAAACTTAAGCACGACTGTATTTAACCGTGTTAATCCAACGTTTTCTTATGCGTGTCTGTTTTTGGCAGGAATGATTCTTGTGCCGCTTGCTGTCATGAATCTGAAAATAGGCAGATACGATTATAGCTAAAAAGCGAGGTGTGTATATGGAACCTTATATTGTATTAGATGGTGTATCAAAAAGCTTCCGGTCGGTTGAGGTGTTAAAGCCTTTGTCGATTGAATTTGAAGAAGGGCTGATTCATGGCATTGTTGGACGAAATGGATCTGGCAAGACAGTTATGATGAAATTGATTTTAGGCTTTTTAAAGCCGACACAGGGTACGGTGACTGTAGGCAAAAAACGTGTGGGAAAGGATGTGGATTTTCCGCAGGATGTCGGCGCGATCATTGAAAATGTGGATTTTATTCCATATTTAAATGCATATGACAATCTGTATAATCTGGCGGCGATTCGTCACCGGATCACAAAGGAAGATGTGAAACAGGTATTAGAGACTGTTGGATTAGGAGATACCGGAAGAAAAAAGGTAGCGAAGTTTTCACTTGGAATGAGGCAGAGGCTTGCAATCGCACAGGCTATCATGGAAAAGCCAAAGTTAATTATTTTGGATGAGCCGATGAATGGACTGGATAAGAGAGGCGTGGAGGAAATGCGCCAGATCTTTCTGAATTTAAAGGCAGAAGGGACGACGATTCTTCTTGCCAGCCATAACATGGAAGATATTCGCTGCCTGTGTGATAAGGTGTATGAGATGGATGCCGGTGTACTTACGCCGATTGATGGAGTTTCTTGATGGAAGGGGCGCTGCAAAGAGCAGCGCTTTTTCTTTTACAAAAAGTGCTTTCATAATTACTTGACTTGAGGTAACATATAAGTATACAAGCAAAAAAACAACAGTGTGAACTTTTGAGATGACATCGCTTTTCAGAAAGCAGAAAGTAGAAGGAGGGATTATGGAAAATCAATTCATGCTTCCGATTGGAATCGAAGATTTTAAAGAGATTCGAGAGGAAGGCTATTATTATGTTGATAAAACGGCATTGATTGAGCAAGTTCTTGAAAAGAGAAGCAAAGTAACCTTGTTTACCAGGCCGCGCCGCTTTGGAAAATCATTAAACATGAGTATGTTAAAACGATTTTTTGAAATAGGAACGGATCCCTCTTTATTTGAAGGGCTTCATATTTCAAAAAATGCGGCGCTGTGTGAGCGATATATGGGAAAGTATCCTGTGATTGCAATTAGTTTAAAAGGCGTGGATGCAGCATCTTATCAAGAGGCAGTTGTCCAACTCGTAGAGATTATAAATCAGAGTGCAGCGAGCTTTCAATTTTTGCAGAATAGCGGTAGGTTGACCGATTATGAAAAAGAAAGATTTTGTAAGCTGCTTGATGATGATATGAATATGAAAATTATGAGTTCAAGTATGTTATGGCTGACAAAGCTTCTTGAAAAACATTTTAATCGAAAAGTGGTTATATTGATTGATGAGTACGATGTGCCGTTAGCAAAGGCATATGAAAATGGCTTTTATGACGAGATGGTTCTTTTGATTCGGAATATTTTTGGAAATGTATTAAAGACGAATGAGAGTCTTGCTTTTGCTGTGCTGACGGGGTGTTTGCGTATTGCAAAGGAAAGTATTTTCACGGGCTTAAATAATTTTAAGGTGTATTCAATTACCGATGTTGAGTTTGATGAGACATTTGGCTTTACAAATGAAGAAGTGAAATCAATGCTAAAATATTATGGATTGGATCGTCATTTTAATCAGGTAAGGGAATGGTACGATGGCTATCGCTTTGGTAATGCGGATGTCTATTGTCCGTGGGATGTTGTGAATTATTGCGATGACCATCGCAGCAATCCAAATGCAGAGCCGAAAAATTATTGGATGAATACAAGTGGAAATGATGTGATCAATCATTTCATCGACAGTATCAATGATCCCGGAATGTTGACAAAAGGTGAGTTGGAACGGTTGGTAAACGGCGAGTTTATCACACAAAAGGTAGATGAAATGATAACGTATAAGGAATTGTATTCAAGTATCGACAATCTGTGGAGTACACTTTTTATGACAGGCTATCTGACGCAGCGCGGTTATATCGGAAATGGGTATTACCGCCTTGCAGTTCCCAATCGAGAGATTTGCAATATTATCATTGAGCGTGTGTTAACCTTGTTTCGCAAGGAGGTTGCCCAAAACGGCAAGTTGCTTGAAGACTTTTGCAATGCAATCGTATCGTCAAATGAAGCGGCTGTTGAACAGCTACTGACTGAGTACATGGAAAAAACGATTAGCATTCGCGATAATTTTGCCAGATCGCTTCACGAAAATTTCTATCATGGATTGATGATTGGAATTTTAGGATACAGGCGAGACTGGGAGATTTTATCCAATCGAGAGTCCGGCGATGGCTTTAGCGATATTCTTATAGAGACAACAGAACCAGAGAATGAGATTGGAGTTGTGATTGAGCTAAAATATAGTAGCGATGAAAAGAACCTTGATACAGACTGCCGTGGAGCGTTACAGCAAATCGAGGATAAAAACTATGTGCAGGAGCTGTGTAACAAAGGTTATCGGAAAATCTTGAAATATGGAATTGCATTTTATCATAAAAAATGTCGGGTTATGGTGAAACCAAATTAACAGAAAGGAATGAGAAAGTATGGGCATGTTTGTAAATCCTGGGAATCAGGCATTTCAGGTGGCAGTAAATTCTGAAATTTACAAAAGTCGGGTGGGAAAGCCCACGGTTTTAACCGTGGGATGAAAGCCAAGAAACTTTTTGCAATTA
>CAUCWU010000341.1 GCA_958446555.1 uncultured Lachnospiraceae bacterium
CAATTTCATCGTAAAGGATGTCAATAAGCTGGCTGATACCATTCGCCGTGCATTTAAAATTGCAAAGGAAGGTCGTCCAGGCCCAGTCTTAATCGATATCACAAAGGATGTCACTGCAAATAAGGCAGATTATGTGTGCAAGGAGCCAGAGCAGATCAGACGTGTTACTGATACCATTACAAAGGCTGATGTAGAAAAGGCATTAGAACTGATTGCGGCTTCTAAGAAGCCATACATCTTTGTAGGTGGTGGTGCAATCGCATCAGGCGCATCAGCCGAGTTAAATGAGTTTGTTCACAAGGTAGATGCACCAGTTACCGATACCTTAATGGGTAAGGGAGCATTTGACGGTACTGATCCTCTTTATACAGGTATGCTTGGTATGCATGGAACAAAGGCAGCAAACAATGGCGTAAGCAAGTGTGATTTGTTGGTTGTTGTTGGTGCACGTTTCAGTGATCGTGTTTATGGAAATGCAAAGAAATTTGCTTCCAACGCAAAGATCTTACAGTTAGATATTGATCCGGCAGAGATCAACAAGAATATCAAGACTGATGCCAGCGTAATCGGCGATATCAAGGCAATCTTAGAGGAGCTAAATGCAAAGCTTCCACAGATGGATCACAAGGAGTGGATCGCTGAGGTAAAGAGCTTTGAGGAATCTCACCCAATGACTTATCATAAGGGTGTTTTGACAGGCCCGTACATCATTGAGAAGATCTACGAGGAGACAAACGGCGATGCGATCATCTCCACCGAGGTAGGTCAGCATCAGATGTGGGCAGCTCAGTATTACAAGTATAAGGCACCGAGACAGCTTTTGACCTCTGGTGGACTTGGAACAATGGGCTATGGTCTTGGCGCAGCAATCGGTGCAAAGATGGCGCGTAAAGACAAGCTGGTATTCAACATCGCAGGAGATGGCTGCTTCCGTATGAATATGAACGAGATTGCAACTGCAACCAGATACAACATCCCAGTAATCGAGGTTGTTGTCAACAACCATGTACTTGGCATGGTACGTCAATGGCAGGATCTGTTCTACGGACAGAGATATTCTCAGACGGTTTTAAATGACCGTGTTGACTTTGCAAAGGTAGCAGAGGGATTAGGCGCAAAGGGCTATACCGTAAGCACCTGCGAAGAATTTGATGCTGCATTAAAGGAAGCAATCGAGCTGAATATTCCGGTAGTCATCGATGCACAGATTGACAAAGATGATAAGGTATTCCCAATGGTAGCACCGGGAGCACCAATCAGTGAGTGCTTCGGAGAAGAGGATGTCGCTGAGAAGTTCGGACGTTGAGTGAATGCTAGAGTTACGTAAAATAGGGTCAGTTCACGATAAACTCTAGAGTTACGAAGTATTAAAATGGGGGCAGTTCACGATAAACGCTAGTTTATCCGTGCCTGACCCCGTAAAAAATAGAGGGCACTGTATGTATTTCCATACAGTGCTTTCTTTCGTTAAAACGCAGCATAGGAAAGGAAAAAGAACATGAAAAAAGAGCGCTGGCGTCTGTATGCAAAAAAAGCAGATTTTGCGGCAATCAGCAGAGCATACGGTATCAATCAGGTGACGGCAAGAATTATGAGAAACCGTGATGTCGAGATAAAAGAGGAGATTGAAAGTTACCTGAGAGGCAATTTAGAGATGCTTGCCGATCCGTCATTGATGAAGGATGCCGACAAAGCGGCAGAGCTGATTAAAGATGCAATCAAAAATCATGAGACGATTGCAATTTCAAGTGATTTTGATAATGATGGTATTTTCTCTGGCCTTTTGTTAAAAGAGGCAATCACTGAGCTTGGCGGCAAGGCGGTAATCTTTACGCCAAACCGTGTGATGGAGGGGTATGGAGTTAACAGTCGAATTGTGCAGGAAGCAAAGGAGCACGGAGCCTCGATGATTTTAACCTGTGATAATGGAATCGCTGCATTTGAGGCAGTTAAAGAGGCAAAAAAGCTTGGCATGACAGTCATCGTCACTGATCACCACGAGGTGCCATTCGAAGAAACAGATGGTGTGAAACACTATATGCTTCCAGATGCTGATGCCATTGTTGACCCGAAGCAAATTGACTGCACCTATCCGTTTAAAAGCTTATGTGGAACTGGTGTCGCTTATCAGTTAATGCGTCTTTTGTTTCGAAAAATGAATCAAAAGATGAAAAGAGAGGATGTATTTTTACAGTACACAGCGATTGCGACAGTGGCTGATGTGATGGAACTTGTCGGAGAAAATCGTATTCTGGTGCGAATTGGTCTTTCCTATCTCAATCATACAGAGCATGTTGGTCTCCATGCGCTGATGGAAGTGTGTGGCATTTCACCAGAGCAGATCAAGGCCTACCATATCGGTTTTATTTTGGGACCATGCTTTAATGCGGCAGGCCGCCTTGATACTATTGTCCATGCGCTCGCTCTTTTGGAAGAAAAAAATCATGAAAAGGCACTTGCTCTCGCACAGGAGCTTTGGGCGATGAACGAGGAGAGAAAGGAACTGACAAGAGTTGGAACTGAGCGGGCTGTTGAGATCATTGAGCATGCGTCTTGGAAGGATGAGCGTGTTTATCTGGTTTATATTCCAGATTGTCATGAGAGTGTTGCTGGTATTATCGCCGGCCGACTCCGTGAGCGCTATTATCGCCCGGTGCTTGTCTTTACCGATGCGAAAGAGGACGGGCAGATTAAGGCATCTGGTCGAAGCATCGATGATTATGATATGTTTGCCGAGTTAAGTGCATTTCGAAATTTGTTCCTTCGCTTTGGCGGTCACAAGATGGCGGCAGGACTCACAATGGAAATGAAAAATTTGGAGACGCTGCGAACAGGTTTAAATGAGAGGTGCACACTAACACCGACCCAATTAATGCCGCTTGTTATGATTGATGCAGCAATGCCGCTTGGCTATATCAGTGAGGATGTAATCACTGATTTAGAGAAGCTAGAACCGTTTGGAAGAGCCAATGAAAAGCCACTGTTTGCCCAACAGCATCTGTCGATACTTCGCCTGTCACGTATCGGTAAAAATAGAAATGTTGTCAAAATGTCAGTCATGGGACCAGAGGGTGTCGTAATGGATGCACTCTATTTTGGTGATACCGATGTGTTCTTTGATTTCTTAGAAGAAGAGTATGGAAGAGACAATGTAGCGGCAGCTCTTCGTGGAATGAGAAACACAATTGACCTTGCAGTGACCTATTATCCACAAATTAACGAATTTCAAGGCAAAAGAAGTCTGCAAATCGTGATACAAAACTATTGCAGAGTTTCGTCAAATTGAGTATAATAAAAAAATCACATGATACTAGGGTTAAAAGCTACAAAATCTGCTTGTGCTTGCACGATAAGGTTTTGCAGCTTGGAACCCGCGAAAACATGAGGATGCAGCGATTTTCAAAGAAAATCAGCGAATCCGAATGTTTTTAGAATTGCGAAAGTTG
>CAUCWU010000342.1 GCA_958446555.1 uncultured Lachnospiraceae bacterium
CAGTGCATTTACCATCTGCAGGGTCTTACAAAAGTGGATGATGCGCTGTCGATTGAACGTCACACTGCGCAGTTGTCAGATGATCCGCTTGGAAGTGCACAATTTATCACAGACTGTGATTGGTATGAGACAGATAATAAGAGAAATAGAGGCAGTCAGGCAGTCGATGGAAGAAAAGATAAAGCTGCTATAAAGTTCCAGTTTCATACTGAGTATGCAGAAAAGAAAAACAATTTTTGGCGCTACGACTGGAAATGGCAGAATCGCACTGCGTATAACGAGTATGGAACACTCGATACCGATCTGTATTTTGTTCCGATGAAGCAAGATGATAATATGCAGTTTGCCATTGCCTGTCCACCAGAATTTGCTCTTGTAAATAAGCGTTTGTACTGGAAGGTATGCGCAGTAATGGAGAAAGATAAGGCATCTGGTGAACAGGAAGTTGTTCTCGCAGAGGGAAAATTTGGTGCATGGATTCTTGGAAAAGAGATTGTTGATGTTGCACTTGACGGTGTAAAAAAGCTGTATTTAAAGGTATTTACCGAGGATGGACGTCAGGGTGATTTGTATGAGTATAAATCACTAAAGACAATTTTCTGGGGGAATCCGGTGATTGAGACAAAAAATAAAAAGAAGCTTGATATGTCTGAATTGGTATATCTTTGTGAGAATACCGATGAGGGCCGCGGCGTCGGAAAAGACTATGAGGGTGGCCGCGTGGCCATACAGGCAGAGGAGTTTGATAAAGCTATTCCAGCAGAGCCGAAAGACAAGAAGAAGTGGGGAGTTATCACGCTTGATCTGGAAGGACTGAATGCGGCACGCTTCCATGCAGTAATCGGTGGTGATTATCCGGTTGGTGACGAAAGTGGCAAGAGACGTACTGTTTTCCAGCAGCAGACAGGCACCAGCGCATGTTTTGCAAGTGTCATTGAGCCACATGAAGGCGATGCAATGGTACAGTCTGTGCAGTATGCAGGAGCGTGGAGCATCAAAGTAACACTTGCGGATGGCAGAGAGCAGATTATTTCTGTAAAGGGAATTGAAAATACGCAGGAAAGTGACACGACGAAGAATAGTGTCCGAATTTTGTTAGAAGAATATCAGGAAGGAACACTTATAAGAAGTGAGGAGACAGCCAGATGAAAGTAAAAAATCCGATCTTAAGAGGTTTTTATCCAGACCCGTCCATAGTTCGGGTGGGGGATGATTATTACATAGCAAATTCAACTTTTGAGTGGTGGCCGGGCGTAAGCCTCCACCATTCAAGAGATCTTGTGCACTGGGAGAAATTGCCGTCACCATTAAATCGCCAGTCACAGCTAGACCTGCGCGGTGTTGGTGCCTCACAGGGCATATGGGCACCATGTCTTACCTATGACAATGGAACATTTTATTTGGTTTATACCGTGGTAAAATCTTTTTATTGCAACATGTACGATACTGCCAATTTTCTTGTGACTGCCACTGACATTCTTGGTCCATGGTCAGAGCCAATTGCACTCAACAATTTTGGATTTGATCCATCGCTGTTTCACGATGACGATGGAAGAAAATATATGGTCAGCATGGTGACTGATCATCGCGTGCCGAAAAAATATGTAGGGCGTCTTGTATTGCAGGAGTATGATGACGAGCAAAAGAAGATGGTAGGACCTGTCAGGGAAATTTTCTGCGCAGATAAAGTCTATCTGGAAGGTCCGCATATTTTCAAGCGAAAGGATTGGTATTATCTGTTTGCAGCAGATACTGGAACCGGAGAATTGCACGGACAGTCGATTCTTCGCTCCAAAAATGTCTGGGGATCATATGAGTGGTATGAGGGAAATTCTATTTTGACAGCAAGAGAGCATCCAGATTTCCTGCTTCAAAAATCTGGACACTGCGATCTTGTTGAGACACAAAACGGTGAGTGGTATGCAGTTCATCTGTGTGGTCGTGCACTTGAGAATAGAAATCCAATGGATGCACCGCGCTTTGCAGGGGCAAGACGTTACACACTAGGAAGAGAAACGTGTATACAGAAAATGAAATGGACAAAGGACGACTGGCTGGTGTTGGCAAATGGAACAACGCTTCCTGATTTGGAGACAGAGGTGCCGGATGAACTAGCTGACAAGGCTCAGGCAGAGCAGAAAAATCAGCAGAAGCAGCACGATCAGCAAGAATTTGGTGATGGCATGTTTGATGATTTTGATGATCCGTCAGGTCTGTCGGTGGTCTATCAGACACTTCGCCAACCGCTAACACCGGGCTATTGGTCACTCACCGAGCGTTCTGGCTATTTACGTCTTCGTGGACAGGAAGGTCTTTCCTCAAAATTTAATCAGAGTCTGATCGCAAGAAGATGGGAAGAGTTTTGCTTCGAGACTGCGACATGCGTGGAGTTTGAGCCAGAGGTGTTTAAGCAGATGGCAGGACTGATTTTGATGTACGATCAGGACAACTATTTTTATCTGCATGTCACATTTGATGAGGATGAGGGAAAATGTATCACACTGTTAACTGCAGAGAATAAAAAATATGAATATCCTGCTGGGTTCGTGCCGATTGAATCAGGAAAACCAGTCTATTTAAAGGCAGCCGTTGATCACGACAAGGCACAGTTTTTCTATGCTGTAGGTGATCAAAATTATAAGGCGATTGGACCGGTACTCGATGCAAGCATTTTGTCCGATGAGGCATGTAATGAAGGCTGGTTTACAGGAGCAATGGCAGGAATTTGTTGTCAGGATCTAACTGGATTTGGAAAAGCCGCGGATTTTGACTGGTTTTCATATAAAAATGTGTGATTACTCATAGACTTGAAAATGCAACTTTGCAAATTTTAGGGGGAAGATTTGGATATGATAGAAAATGAGTTGAGAAAGCTTATTGGTGAGGCAAAAATGTGTCTTACTGACTTGCGCCCTTATACAACACATGTTGCGCAGCTTGCATTAGAAGATATGATACAGCAGGCAGAGGCAGCAGTAAATCAGAACGAAAATGATGCATGTGGTTTATTACCGTTCACAACAAAACGCGAGTTTGGAGATTGGCATTGGAACAAAGAGGATGCCTGCCAGTTTGCAAAGAAGCGCTATACGATGGCGTCTGTCTTTTTTGAGCCGGGAAAGGTTTATAGTACATATGGACTAGAGGATGCACTGGCATGGTTTAAAACGCAGGATTTGAGAAAGCCGCTTGCTGCATCTGAGATTAACGAAAAAAGTTATGAAAAACAGGCATGTGAATTTTTGTCTATGGCAGAGACCTGCGAATACTATGAAAAAATATGCCGTGAATTTTTGAACAATATCACCTATGGAAATTCAATCGGTCAGTGCAGTAACTTGGCAGGAGAGGCACTTTCACAGGCATTAAATCAGCTGACAAAAATTCGAGAAGAAAATACCGATATAACTGCAATTGCGAAGGCACTGGCTGCTTGCCTGAATGC
>CAUCWU010000343.1 GCA_958446555.1 uncultured Lachnospiraceae bacterium
CCTTCGCGTTGAGGACGAACATGGCGAGGAACTTGGCAAGTGTACCGACGTCTTCCAGACCGGAGCAAACGATGTCTACGAGATCGAGCTTTTGGACGGAAGAAAAGTACTGTTTCCGGCAATTCGCTCCTGCATCCTAAATGTAGACATCGAAAAAGGTGTGATGACAGTCCATGTAATGGATGGGTTAATTGACTAAACAAGCTGCAGTTTACTGAAAAGGAGAAGAAATGCATTACTATGTATTAACGCTGTTTCCAGAGATGATCATGAATGCCTGCAGCGAGAGCATCCTCGGCCGCGCATCCCAAAAAGGACTCATTTCGGTTGACGCAATTAATATCCGTGACTATTCAACGAATAAGCACAATCGTGTCGATGACTATCCATATGGCGGTGGTGCTGGTATGGTTATGCAGCCGATGCCGGTCTATGATGCGTGGAAGGATTTGACGGATCGTATCGGGAAAAAGCCAAGAGTCTTATTTATGACACCGCAGGGAAAGCCGTTTTCACAAAGATTAGCAGAAGAATATGCAAAAGAAGAGGACTTGATTTTTCTTTGTGGCCATTATGAGGGAATTGATCAGAGAGTTCTTGACCGTATTGTGACAGATGAGGTGTCAGCAGGTGATTTTGTGCTCACAGGCGGTGAGCTTCCGGCGATGATGATGATTGACTGCATTTCACGTCTGGTTCCTGGTGTATTAAATAATGAAGCTTCTGCCGAGGACGAGTCCTTTGAGGGAAATCTATTGGAATATCCGCAGTATACAAGACCGGAGGTTTTTATGGGTGAGGCAGTTCCACCAGTTCTTCTTTCCGGTCACCACGGCAATATTGATAAGTGGAGACGAGAGCAGTCGATTCTTCGAACGGCAAAAAAGAGACCAGATTTGTTAAAGAAAGCAGAGTTGACGCCAAAAGAAAGACAGTGGCTAAAAACAGCTTACGAGCAGTCTGAATGAGAATGGCAAATTGGTGACTGAAAAAAATATTGGAAAAGATATAAAAAACCACTTGACAAAACACAGAGAATGCAGTATGATACTGATGTTGTCAATAAACAGGAAAGCAGAGGATTCACTCTCACCTTAGCGCAAAGGCGTCTCGGGTTGATATTTAAGTTCACATATCGTATTTTTTGTGTATCTTAATGGTGGATCGTCGCGGTCCATCATTTTTTTGCGTAAAGCAGTTCACAACATTTTTCGATGGGGGTATAAAACAATTAGCAGTTTAATGATTAATGAGCAAATCCGTGACAAGGAAGTACGGTTAATTGGCGAGGAAGGACAGCAGCTTGGAATTATGTCCTCCAGAGATGCCATGAAGCTGGCAAAGGATGCCGGATTAGATCTGGTAAAGATTGCACCAACGGCTAAGCCGCCGGTATGCAAGATTGTTGACTATGGCAAGTTCCGTTATGAGCAGGCCAGAAGAGAGAAAGAAGCCAAGAAGAAGCAGAAAGTCATTGAAGTAAAGGAACTGAGATTGTCTCCGAACATCGATACAAATGATCTGAATACAAAGGTGAACAATGCGCGAAAGTTCCTGGAAAAGGGCGATAAGGTAAAGGTTACCTTACGTTTCCGCGGCAGAGAGATGGCCCATATGGGTGCTTCCAAACACATACTGGATGACTTTGCTGAAAACCTCAAGGATATCGCATCGGTTGAGAAACCGCCGAAGTTAGAGGGTAAGAGCATGAGTCTAGTATTGGCAAAAAATATCAAGTGATTGACAGGAGGAAATTATAATGCCAAAGGTAAAAACAAGCAGAGCAGCTGCAAAGCGTTTTAAGAAGACAGGTACAGGCGAGTTAAAGAGAATGAAGGCATACAAGAGCCATATCTTAACAAAGAAGTCTGCTAAGAGAAAGAGAAATCTTAGAAAGGCTGCTATGACAGATAGTACCAACGTAAAGAACATGAAGAAGATTTTACCTTATTTATAATTTTGTGATTTTATAAGTTTGGGAAACATTTCTGCACAGGATTCGCGAGAATCCTCATAGGTTTAGGAGGAGATAGATATGGCAAGAATTAAGGGCGGTATGAACGCTAAGAGAAAGCACAACAAAGTGTTAAAGCTGGCAAAGGGTTACAGAGGAGCCAGATCTAAGCAGTATAGAGTAGCAAAGCAGTCTGTTATGAGAGCATTAACAAGCTCCTATGCAGGAAGAAAGCAGAGAAAGAGACAGTTCAGACAGCTGTGGATCACTCGTATCAACGCAGCAGCAAGACTGAATGGTCTGTCCTACAGCAAGTTCATGTACGGCTTAAAGAGCGCTGACATCCAGTTAGACAGAAAGATCCTGGCTGACATGGCTGTTAACGATCCAGCTGGATTCGCAAAGTTAGCTGAGACTGCAAAGAGCAAGCTTGCTTAATTGTCAGTGAAAGCTGAAGTATCGCATTGATATCGTTTAGGGAGAGTGAAAGCTCTCCCTATTTTTTTACCTTATTTTTGTAAAAATCACAGACTTTCCCGTTGAATTTTTTTATTATTTGTGGAATATAAAAGGTTGATTTCAAAAGCACTACTATGATATACTTTTGATTATAAAAGGTCCGCCCGGACCTTTACAGCTTGCGAAGCATCGATTCACAAATTGACATGTTTCGTCTAAACTGTAACTACAATTAAAGGAGAATGATATGAGCGTCAGAAGAATCTTCGCGGAGAAGAAGGAACCTTATGCAGTTAAGGCACAGGAGCTTATGGAAGAAATGAGCAGCTATCTTGACATTCACGATGCCAAGAAGGTGCGTGTGCTGATCCGTTATGATGTTGAGAATCTTTCGGATGAGACTTATGAGAAGAGTAAGGGAACTATTTTTTCGGAGCCGCCGGTTGATGATCTTTACGAGGGGACATTCCCACATGAGAAAGATGATATCATCTTTTCAGTAGAGTATCTTCCGGGACAGTTTGACCAGAGAGCAGACTCGGCAGAGCAGTGTGTAAAGCTGTTAAAGGAAGATGAACAGCCGATTATCCGTTCCGCAACCACCTATGTGATTAGCGGCGCATTAAGCGATGCAGAGATTATGAAGCTAAAGAATCATTGCATTAACCCAGTGGATTCAAGAGAGGCATCAGAAGAGATTCCACAGACACTGAACATGATACATCCAGAACCAGCTGATGTGAAGATTTTAGACGGCTTTTCCACGATGGATGAGAAGGATTTGAAGGCGCTCTATGATTCCTTCGGCCTTGCTATGACCTTCAAGGATTTCCTTCATATTCAGAAGTATTTCCACAATGAGGAGAAGCGTGATCCATCTATGACGGAGATTCGTGTTCTGGATACCTACTGGTCTGACCATTGTCGTCATACCACATTCCAGACTGAGTTAAAGAATGTCACCTTCGAGGATGGCTATTATCGTCCAGTAATCGAGAAGACCTATGACGAGTATGA
>CAUCWU010000344.1 GCA_958446555.1 uncultured Lachnospiraceae bacterium
AGATCAACAAACTAAAATGTCGATCTAATTTTGCCACTATGTATCAAAAAGAAAATAACATGATTGAAGAAATCATTCGTTCAGGAAAAAAGATTATGAATTCTGGTATTCGTACCGTTTGATTTTATATATACTGGGTATTTGACTTAGTATCCATCTGGGAGATCTTGTGGCCCAGAGAACGCGAACGTGAAGATTCAGCACCATCGAATCAACGCAAATGTGGTCGTAGGACTGCTTGTTCGCGAGTTTCGTTGCTCCGGAACAGATGTGTCTGCCAAAGTCCTTGCGATGTACGCAGGCATTAGAACTTCGTCAATGGAACCCCAGTGGCTTGCCACTGGGTTAAGTCAGCAGTTTATATTCGGTGGAATCGTAATGGTAATTCTTGGACTGATAATGGGTGGAAGAATAACACATGTATCAGTAAATGCAATGCTTATGCTGTTTTATCTTGCATGCATTTCAGCAGTGGCATATTCTATTTGGGGAATCCTTCTTAAATATAATCCTGTATCAAAGGTTGCCATTTTTGGATTTACCAATCCAGTATTTGGTGTATTGCTGTCAGCATGGTGGCTCCGTGAAGGCAGCAAGGAGCTTGGAATCAATGCGCTTATAGCACTTGTACTTGTGTGCATAGGAATTAGTATTGTAAACATTAATAAAGCTGCGGAAAAATAATAATTAAAATATAGTTGGCAGATGAATGCATAAGATCTGAGGGGTGATATGCATATGTCTGCCAGTTTTTTTGTAAAAAAAGAATGACAATAGCGACATTTGCTGATATACTAGTTATAATGAGCAAAATTTTTAGGGGAAATATATGAGATGAAATTGAAATATAAGTAAAATTTTATTTTATATAGAATAAAGGGAGGATTATTATGAGAAAATTAATTTCACTCGATGAGAACTGGACATTGTCTTTTCCTAAAGGAGAGCGTCTGGCAGAAAAGGTTACATTACCACACACTTGGAATGCGGTGGATGGTATGGATGGCAACGGCAGTTATCTGCGCACTACAGGTGTGTATCGCTGCACATTTCTTAAGCCAGAGCAGCCGTTAGAGGGTGGTCGTGTTTATGTTGAAGTTTTGGCAGCAGCATTAGCAGCTGTTGTCAAAGTGAATGGAACAGTTGCTGTTACGCATGAGGGTGGATTCTCTGCATTTCGTGCCGATATCACAGATTTGTGTAAGGAAGGAAACAACGAGATGACAATTGAGGTTAGTAACGAAGATACGCCTTCAATGTATCCTGCTTCAGCAGACTTTACTTTTTATGGTGGCTTGTATCGTGGTGTTAATCTAATCAGTGTTCCTCATACTCATTTTGATTTGGATTACTACGGAGGTTCTGGCATCAAAGTGACACCAAAGCCAACAGAAGACGGCGGTGCAACTTTTGAAATTGAAAGTTTTGTTACTAACCAAGAGGACTGTTTTACTGTTATGTACAGCATTGAGGATGCATGTGGATGTGAGGTCGCTGCTGCTGTTCGTCCGGCAGATGATACTGCAGTGACAATCTATGTTCCAGATGCGAAGCTGTGGAGTATGGACGAGCCAAATTTGTATACAGTAGTTGCCCGTCTGCAGAAAAACAACGAGACATATGATGAAATTCATGTAAATACTGGTGTACGCAGTTATTCTGTTACACCGGATGGTGGATTTTTTATTAACAACAAGGCTGTTTCACTTCGTGGTGTATCGCGTCATCAGGACAGGCTTTATAAAGGAAATGCGCTGACTGCAGAGGAGCATGTTCAGGATGCTAAGATTATTAAGGAACTGGGGGCTAATACGATTCGTCTGGCACATTATCAGCATAGTCAGGATTTTTATGGTGCTTGTGACAGACTGGGATTTGCAGTCTGGGCTGAGATTCCGTTTATCAGTGTGTTCAAATCTGGAAAAGATGCACATGAGCATTGTCGCCGTGAACTGACTGAACTGATTGTTCAAAATTATAATCATCCGTCTATTATGTTCTGGGGTATTTCAAATGAGATTCTTATTGGCGGAATTAGTCAGGAGCTGGTAGACTGCCATCATGATTTGCAGAGATTATGTAAGGAGCTTGATCCTACTCGTCTGACAACTATTGCACATGTTAGTTTTACACCTGTTTCTGGTCCTATGCATCATATTACTGACGTGGAAAGCTACAATCACTATTTTGGATGGTATGGTGGTAAGATTGAGGACAATGCACCATGGTTAGATAAGTTCCATGCTGATAATCCAGATATTTGCATTGGTGTTTCTGAATATGGCTGTGAGGGCATTATTAATTGGCATAGCAATAAGCCTGAGTGTAAGGATTATACGGAAGAATATCAGGCACTGTATCATGAACACATGGCACAGGTGTTTGAGGATCGCCCATGGATCTGGTCAAGTCATGTCTGGAATATGTTTGATTTTGGATGTGCTGCCAGAAATGAAGGCGGAGTGCGTGGACGCAATAATAAAGGACTTGTCACGATTGACCGTAAAACGCGTAAAGACAGCTTTTACGTGTACCAGGCATATTGGAGTAAAGAGCCGATGGTACATATTGCAGGACGCCGTCATGCACAGCGCGCAGGTGAGACTACTGAGGTGAAGATTTATTCTAATCAGGATAGCGTGACTCTGTACTGCAATGGTAAAAAGGTTGGAACAAAGACGGAGCACCGTATTTTCCACTTTACGGTGACCTTGGATGAAGGAATTAATATACTGCTTGCAGTGACAGATAAGGTGAAGGATAGCATTACGCTGGAAAAGGTTGAAAAAGAACCAGACAGCTATACACTTCCAGAGTTTAATGAGCGTCAGGAGGGCGTTGCTAATTGGTTTAAGCAGATGGGAAGTCTTGATTTGAAGGCACCAATGGAATTCCCAGAGGGCTTTTATAGTGTACGCGACACTATGGAAGAAATTTCTAAAAATGAAGAAGCTTTGGAAATTACGTCACAAGCACTCAAGCTGGCAACTAATTTTGACATTAAGCCTGGCATTGGCATGTGGGATATGTTGAAAACGATGAAGCCAGAAGCGATGACAAATATGATTTCAGGAATCCAGGATGGCTTTATCGAAAGTTTAAATGCAAGACTGATTAAGATTAAGAAGTAAAAAAATGAAAAAAGTTTTAGTAACGCTTGCTGTATTAGTCGTGAAAGTATTGTGCAAATAGAATGTAAAATATCACAATAGAAACTAGTATATAGAAAATAGGATGACAATAGATATAATTAGTGCTATACTATTTCCAGTACAAATAAGAAAAACTGGAAAACGTATAGCAGGTGTATTAGCACTCGCAGCTGCTGCGGCAGTTTATGCGGGTGCTTTTTATAATTTGATTGAAAATATATTGGGAGGGTTTTTATATGGATCAAA
>CAUCWU010000345.1 GCA_958446555.1 uncultured Lachnospiraceae bacterium
ATACAAACGTGTTACTGCAAATATGCAGTGTAGCTACTCTAAAAAAGCTTACCCACAGCCGTGCGCATACATATGAAATTCTACCGGTACTTTTGCTTTTCTAAGGGCTGCTGTGTAGAGGAAGGAGTTTTCTACTGGTACTGCCTGGTCTTCGTTTGTGTGCCAGATGAATGTTGGCGGATTTTGTGCTCCTGCCTGTTTTTCAAGTGAAGTGAGTTCCAGATATTTTTCCTGATCTAGTCCTGCGCACAGCATATCGAAGGATCCTCTGTGGGCAAACTCACCGGAAGTGATGACTGGATAGCCTAGGATGTTTCCGTTTGGACGGATGTCTTCTGCTGTCAGTCCCAGTGGACCATAGACAAATTCTTGATTCCAGAAGCAACCGATGCTTGCTGCTAAGTGTCCGCCTGCTGAGAAGCCGACCACTAAAATCTTATCCGGATCAATATTCCACTCTGCTGCATGGCTTCTTACGATGCTTACGGACTTTGCAAGCTCTAACAGAGCACACGGAAATACTGCTGGTGCACAGTGATAATACAAAACGAACGCCTGCATACCAGCTGCCAAATACTGCATTGCGATTGACTCGGATTCTCTTGTGGACGTGTAGCGATAACCGCCACCTGGGCAAACAATGACTGCCGGACGAGGAACCGGGATATTCTGCGGTTGCTGTAAATAGCAATCAAGACGAGCTGCGCCTTCAGGCGTTTTAATGCCTGCCTTCTCATATGGGATTTCTAGATTCATCTTAATCAGTTCCATCTTAGTTATTCTCCTTTTCTCTCTCATCAATATCGACGCGACGACCTGCCGGTACTAGGAAACGTCCCTCTAAAATTCCTGCTGCATTGGCACGAAGCAGATATGGTTTTTCCTTTGGTACCTGAATGGTAAACTCTGCATACGGATTAAGAGCTGTTAACGTCAGTTTCAGCGCTGCATCTTCCTGTGAGGAATTGCAATACTCCGCATGGACAAGTCCGTTTGCAAGCTTTCTAACTGAGTAGTAACGCCCTTTTTCTAGGATCTCTCCCGGCCCGCCCTGCATCATATTTAATACGATTGACTTTTCTTTCATAAATCTTTGTCACACCCTTTCCTATTTCGTTTCGATGATCTATAACTTAAATTGACCAATCGTTAACAAATCAAATCATCAATTTACGAAAAAGAGGGACTGCCAATCGGCAATCCCTCTCTGCATACCATACATGTACACCGATTATCAAGATTGATAATTAGTTGTACTTACGCTTTCTAGCCGCTTCAGACTTCTTCTTACGTCTTACGCTTGGCTTCTCATAATGCTCTCTCTTACGGATCTCCTGCTGGATACCTGCCTTAGCGCAGTTTCTCTTGAATCTGCGTAATGCACTGTCCAGGCTCTCGTTCTCTTTAACGATTACATTAGACATAGACTCTCACTCAACCTCCCTCCAGTTGTGTATTGTGCAAATACAACTGTTTGGGTATTTTTAGCACGTTTTTTATTATACCATAGATTTCGAATTCGTCAACCGGAAATTTCAATTTTTTCAAATTTTTTTTAAACATCCAGTGACATATCCCCATCCTTGATCCAACCTTTCTTACGCATAAACTCGGAAATTCCGAGTGTCAAAAGGGCCGGCAGAACGAAGTCCATGATGATGATCTGTAAAAGTGCCATCCAAGTAGACATTCCTGCCTCGGTCATGGCACCAAAAGCTGCGATCTGACCGACGAAACCTGCTGAACCCATACCGGAGCCGACTGGCGTGCTGACCATATGAAGGACGGCTGATGCAACCGGTCCTAGGATTGCGCTGGACAAAATGGCTGGAAGCCAGATGATTGGCTTTCTGACGATGTTTGGAATCTGAAGCATGGAGGTTCCAACTCCCTGTGCGATTAAACCGCCAACTTTGTTCTCACGGTAGCTTGCGACTGCAAAGCCGACCATCTGACAACAGCATCCAATTGTTGCGGCACCTGCTGCAAGTCCGGTTAAGCCCATTGAGATACCAATCGCTGCTGAACTGATTGGAAGTGTTAAAATCATTCCCATTAAGACAGATACAATGATTCCGCCAAAGATTGGTGACTGCTCAACATTGACATTGACAAGTCCACCAAGCCACTTCATAAAGTCGGTGATGTACGGGCCGACAATCAATCCAACCGCTGCACCGGCACAGATCGAAAGAAGCGGTGTCACTAAGATATCTACCTTTGTCTTTCCTGCAACCAGTCTTCCAATTTCAATTGCGACATAAGCGGCAACAAATGCGCCAAGTGGCTCTCCCGGTGCGCCAAGTGTGATCGTCTCTGGTGCTGCCGGAAATGCGCCGATCATACCGGCAACTGCTGCTGATACAGTGACAAGAGGTCCCTCTTTGAATTTGCAGGCAACACCGACACCGATACCTGCACCGGTTAGTGTCTTTGCGACATTGCTGATTGCCTTTAGATAGCCGCCAATCGGTCCACCGATCAGGGTTCCGATCTGTGCAATGATGGTTCCGATGATCAAAGTCGAGAATAAGCCAAGTGCCATTCCACTCAGTCCATCAATGAAGATGCGGTTCAATATTTTCTTTGTTTTTTCCATAATAAAACCATGCCTTTCCCCTCCCTGCGCTCTGCACAGGTAAATTTGCTTGACTGCTGTATATCCTGTCTTGTCCACTGACAAGACATCTGACGTGTCAAACAGTTGACAGTCTACCACAGTCTCATAGAAAAAGCAAGATTTTTCTTTCATAATTTAAAATAATAGATACCCTTTTTCTTGTAACTTTTGCTCAATCCGATCTAGTATTTCTTCTCTATCTGCCTCTACCGTATGATAGTGTCTTCCGTTTGTCAAGATATTGAGCGGCTTTGCAGTGCAGCTTGATAGCTTGTCTAAAAACTCCTGAACGTCGCATCTGTTTTCTAGAATCAAATCAACTGTGATCTGGCCATAGATTTCATGCTCGACAACGACATCTTTTAGGCGGCCTCCATTATCTACAATAGTAAATAGTTCATCTGCCATCTGTTCGTCTGTATGACTGACGAAAAAGGTACGGCGAACCACTTTCTTTTCATTTGCCTTGTCATACAGATAGCCTTTATTGGTTGACAGAATATCTCGGTTGGATGCGCGAAGCAGGGCAATGTCCTGCACAATCACCTGTCTGCTTACCTTCAACTGATGGGCTAGCTCTGTGCCGGAAATAGGCTTTTTCGTGTTTGTCAAAAGATCAATGATCTTTTCTCTTCTCTCTTCTCCCTCTGTCATATTGTCTCCTTTACAAAAAGGGCTGCCAAAATAGCAGCCCCTCTGTGTATTATTTTCTATTTTTTGCTTACTTGCTTAACTGATCTCTCAG
>CAUCWU010000346.1 GCA_958446555.1 uncultured Lachnospiraceae bacterium
ACTCAGTTCACTAGAACCCAGTTTGCTGAGAATGAGAAAAACAAGTCCGTGCTTGCCAGTGCCAAGAAGCGATATATCGATATGCAGGAGACAGAGAAAAAATATGTCTGGATTCGAGATCTGTCTAACACGGCAAATGGTCAAATTGTTGGAAAGCCCAAAATTGAGCTGGAAACCTATGTGCAGATGGCCTATTTTGAACGAATTTTGCGAAGAGCCAATCTTCGCCTTATGACAATGAGCCAAGGTCAATATGAGTTAAAACGCCGAGAGGATAGCGAGAATAAAAAGGAAAAGGTAGGACTTGATTTAAATGTCATCGATCACTACAATGGAACACAGAGAAGTGTTCGAACCCTTTCTGGAGGTGAGAGCTTTCAGGCAGCCTTATCTCTTGCCCTTGGTCTTTCTGATGAAATTCAGTCAAGTGCTGGAGGAATCCAGATCGACACGATGTTTGTCGATGAAGGCTTTGGCTCGCTAGATGATGCAGCTTTGTCTCAGGCACTTCGTGCACTTTCAAATTTGGCAGATGGAAATCGAATGGTCGGTATCATTTCTCATGTCGCAGAACTAAAGGATTCGATTACGAAGAAGATTATTGTCACGAAGAGTATGAGGACAGAGGAGTTTGGAAGCCATGTTCGGATTGAGACAAACTAGAAGGAGGCGCTTATGGAGTATAGTCAATATAAGAAAATTGCTAAAGTGACACTTGGAAAACAAAAGGCAGATTTGGTTTTGAAAAATTTAAAGCTAGTAGATGTGTTTACTGGAGAAATTGTAGAGTCAAATGTTGCAATAAAGGATGGTTTGATTGCTGGCGTATCAAGGAGCTATCGAGGAAAGACCGAGATTGACTTGCAAGGCAGATACCTAGCTCCAGGTTATATTGATGCACATCTTCATTTGGAGTCCACGATGGTAACGCCAAATGAACTTGTCTGTGCAGCGGCAAAGCATGGAACGACGACTTTTATTGTAGATCCACACGAGGCAGCCAATGTAAGTGGAGCAGCAGGAATCGATTACATTTTAAATCAGACAGAAAAATCACCTGCCAATGTCTATGTGATGATGCCGTCCTGTGTATCGGCAACAAGTGTAGACGACAATGGATGTGTCTTTTCGTCAAACGATATGTATCTATATGTACGAAATCCTAGGATTCTCGGTCTGGGTGAAGTGATGGATGATCCAGCTGTCATTCATGCTGAGGAAAGTATGTTTGTTAAAATGGATCTCTTTCAGGATAGAACGATTGATGGTCACGCACCGTATTTGCCAAATAAAATATATTCAATATAGATTTAAGTGCATGCGAATATATAAGAAATAAAATCAAGATGACAATTACTGTCATTTTAGAATGCTATAATAAAAATAGATTGGTAAATGGTAATGGAGGTGGTAAGAATGCAAAATCAGGATTTAGATAATGAGCTGAAGGCTGCAATAGATATCTATAATCAAGAGTATGAGCATGTGAATGACTCGGTCATTAAATGGCCGAGCATCAAAGTTTCCCTTGATACCGGACACTCTCTTTCCGCCCTTTGAAAACAAGTCCGCATCATGCAATACGCACAATACAGGAATGTCTTCTCCAGACAATCCATTTACAGACATGCTGCAAACAGATGGTGGTTATTCATATGTTCTGCACTCCGCCCAGAGAGAATATCATCGGATACTGCTTGATGATATCTCTCTGTTTGTTATGCAGATGCTGCTTGTTCTTTTTGATACGCAACATGGCGTTTGCTATATACAATCTTGATTGCATTCTGCAAATTTTTATGATTGTACTTATCCTTCTCGCAAAGCTCCTGTAGTTCTTCATCTTCTGCACGCTTTTTGATATTAACAGCACCAACGTGGTCTGCATCATCCTGATATCCACAAGCTGTGCAACAGAACTTCTTTTCATGTCGATTCTCTGAAGTTAGATTACTACACACAGGACAAACCTGACTGGTAAAATCTGGCTCCACTTCCAAGAAATCATATCCTCTCTGATTCAGCTTTTCCATTAACTTTGACTGAAGCTTTCCACGGGCAAATGTGGAAAACATGCCATTGACGCGACGGCTCTTATCAAACTCTTTGATATCCAGCTTTTCAATGACTGTCAACGTATCAGGCGTAATGGAATCGATATAACTTGTAACAGATTTCTTAATTTCATGATCCAACTGCTCATAATAGCAACGCTTTTTGCGGTAAGGAGCTTTCGCTGTTCGAATCATATGCTCCAGACGATCCATCTTTTTGATGAGAGAACATCTCACATCTTCTGGAAGTTTATGTTTCCTTACAAAATGACTGATTTTTCTCTTTTTATTTCGAAGCTCAGAAAGCTTGGCAAAAGAGGGTTCCACTTCACCATGATAAAAATCCAAAATAGATTTCATTGATCCGATTGCTTTTCCATCTGATGTATGAAAACAGTCAGAAATTCCTGTATCGACTCCAACCGCCTTTGTCGTTACAGGCTGTTTTCTGCTGGATTCATACGACCAACCGATTCGAAGCTTTCCCTTTCGAATCTGCATCAAAATCGTTCCTGCCATCTGATTACTTTTGATTTTATGTAAGGAATGGCTGCTTGTATTAATCGGAACTACAATTCGTTGTCTGGCCTTCAATGGATTCGTAATCGTTATTACATATGGCATCTTCGTATCAGTTGATGGTTCAATTTTCATCAGTCGAGAATCTAATGGAACCGATACAGAATGCAGTTTTGGAACCCGATATTCCAGAGATTTGGAAGCATATCCTTCTTGAAACTCCATTTGAAGGTAAGAAAACTCCTTTTCTGACATCTGATGCAGTTTTTCAGCATACTCTTTATGGAAAGCTTTTCCAATCGCATTCATTCTATCTTCCATCTCTGTTTTTGAGCATCTCATAATAGACATAGCGAACAGTACTTTAGAGCGTGCAAATAGATCCATTCCTTCTGATAATAGATCCAGACGGATGCTATCCAATCGATTTGAAAGGCAGACAACAGCGGCATCAAATGCATTCTGACAAAAAGCAGAGTTGATTCCCTCTGGACGAAGTTTCTTTTCCAGTTTTCTCATATCAGGATCTTTCTTATCATTCTTTACCAGTTGAAGCAGTACTGACGATTCTTTTTCCAGTAATTCAATATCACGATTAATCAAATCCGTGTAAGAACGCTGCATCTGCTGCAAAGTAATCAACTTTTCCTTATTCGGCTGTCCATATAAGAAAACACTTTTAGTAATTGTCTTTTGAAAGCTGCTTGACTTCTTTTTCTTTGCCTTCGGCATAGAACCTCCTTCCTTTAGTAATGCTTTGACTGATGTTCAATATATTTTCGAATCGTACTT
>CAUCWU010000347.1 GCA_958446555.1 uncultured Lachnospiraceae bacterium
GTCTTCTGTAATATTTTATTGGCTGCTGAGATTAACCGTGCAACGCCAAGAACACAATCTGCCCTTCTTGAGTGTATGGAAGAACGCCAAGTCACAGTTGACGGAAAGACACGTCCACTTCCTGCTCCTTTTATTGTTATCGCAACTCAAAATCCAGTCGAGACAACCGGAACCTTTCCCCTGCCAGAAGCGCAGCTTGACCGATTTTTCATGAAACTTTCCATGGGACTTCCATCAAAAGAAGAAGAACTCTCTATTTTAACACGTTTTGAGCGTGCACAACCCCTCTATGATCTAAATTCAGTTTGCACAACAGAAGATATTATTGCCGCACAAAAAGACTATAAAAAGGTTTATGTTCATCCGATTCTTCTTGATTATATTGCAGAACTCGCCCAGCAAAGCAGACGCCATCCTTATGTTGTCACTGGTGTCAGCCCAAGAGGAACACTCGCCCTTTTAAATGCCTCAAAAGCATATGCCTTTTTACAGGATCGAAGCTTTGTTGTACCAGAAGATATCAAGACGGTCGCTGTCCCTGTTCTTGCACACAGAATCGTCTTAAGCAGAGGTGTTGGCAGCCAGTCAAGTGGAACTGAAATTATCGAAAAAATCTTGTCTGATGTTGCCGTTCCTACTGAAAACTGGGAAAAGCGCTGAGGATACGCCGATGAAAATACTACTATTACTTGCTGCAGCAGGACTTTTATATCTGCTACAAGACTTCATCTATCGAAATTGGTGGGATAAGAAGCTTTCCGTTTCCATTCATTTTCAAGACAAGGCTGTTCTTGAGGGCGAGGAAGCTACACTGACCGAAGTGATTGAAAACCGAAAGCTTCTCCCACTTACCTATCTGAATGTAAAATTTCAAGTCAGCCGCAATCTTATTTTTCACAATATGGAAAACACCAGTGTTTCGGATTTTAATTACAAAAGCGATGTCTTCTCTGTTTTGTTTCATCAAAGAATCAAAAGAAAACTTGTCTTTTCTTGTCAAAAGCGCGGTTACTATGAAATCACACAATCTGACATTATTTCATCCAACCTGCTTATGACAAGCGAATATGTTGGCACACTTCCTCAAAATACCTACCTTTATGTCTATCCACGGTATTTAAATATTGATCGCCTTGACGTTCCTTTTAAAAAGATGATTGGAACGATGACAAGCCGTCAATTTTTATATGAGGATCCATTTGAATTTCGCGGTATCCGCGATTACACAATCACTGATCCGATGAACAGCATCAACTGGACCGCAAGTGCTAGAACCGGAAATCTTATGGTTAATGTCCATGATTCTACGTCATCTCAGGAGGCAATTATTATCCTAAATCTTGAGACAGAAACCGTCTGGGTATATGAGCAGCTACACGAGATCGCAATCCGACTGGCCGCCTCTATCAGTTATTATTTTTTAAATGCCTCGGTTCCAACTAGAATGATTTGCAATGGCAGTGACTGTATCACAGATCAGGTTGCCGTTATCCCAACTGGAAGCGGACTTCGCCATGTAAATGCAATCGCTGAGGTTCTCGCTCGAATTGATCTGACAAGAACTGTTGTCTCTTGTACTGAACAGATAAAGGAGCTTACAAAAGCAACTGCCAATACTACCTCTGCACCACTTTACATTATGATCTCCAATTCGATGAATGACTCTTTGCAAGCGGCATTTCACGAATTGATAAAAACAGGCAGCAGCGCCATGTGGATTGCTCCTCTCTATGAGGATATGGAGCTTCGTGTCAAACAGGTTCCAAACTTGGATATTGTACGATGGGAGGTAAACAAATATGAGAATTAAACTGCAAACTCTTACGGAACATCTTCACGGATTTTTGCTGATTCTTGGCATTACAGCCTTCCTCTCCTGCATGATTTTTCCTTCTAAATATCAGTTTTACTTTTTTCATAGTTTTTTACTGGTCATTCCATTTGCAGTTACTGCCTGGGGGCAAAAAAAGTTAAAACACCTCTTCAGCTATCTACTTGTCGGTCTTGTCTCGTCAGCACTCATTTTTGTTCTAGGTGCTCATTTTTTTGAGAGACTCTATCTTTCAATCATCTCAGTTATTATTATGCTTGTTCGCATTCCGCCTCGCCTCAATAAAACAGACGACTACGAGATTGTTGATGAAAATGTAACTGATTCTGGTGGCCTTTTAGATTCACCGAGTGCAGGCTTTTTGGGATATTTCGTCCTTCTCTTTTTTGTAGCAGCTCTGTTAAAAGAGACAAAACTTCAAAATATCATTTACTGGGTGACATTTGCATGGATTACCGATTTCCTTATCTATACAAACTTAAATAGTTTAAACAGCTATCTCTATAGCAGACGAGGAATCGCTAATTTGCCAGGCAAACAAATCATCTCCACAAACCGTGCATTGATGATTGTTTTCTCTATTTTAGCACTGATTATTATGCTAATTGTTCCTTTGATTCCACTCGATCACATTGTTTCCTCTATTGGCATTGCCATTCGAGATTTTCTCAGATGGATTTTCTCACACTTCTCAGCTGAAGAACAAACGGTTGTGGAAACTGTAGCTGAGTCACTTGCCCCATCTGGTCAGATGTCCATGATTGACGAAGTAAAAGCAACTCCAGCCTGGCTAAAAATGCTCTATGACATTTTGTTTGGTATCATTGCTTTTGTCGTCAGTGCTGGTGTTCTTGTTGGCATTGGTTATGCCATTCTTTTACTTGTACATCGCTTTTATAAGCCAACTTCTGCCACTGGTGATATGCAAGAATTTATCGACGAAGAAACGGAATCTTCTTTTTTACAGGACACTGAAAAAAGAGAAAAAGAATCTTTTTTCTCACAGCTATTTCATCCAAATGCTTCTATCCGTAAATATTTTAAAAAGCGGATTCAAAAGGCAAATGCTTCCAATAAAAAGAATGGTGCTATCATTCCTTCCTCACTCACACCAGAAGAACTTGAGAAGTATGCTGGTCTTCCAGATGAAGAGCGCACTAAGCTTTTGCTTACTCTTTATGAAAAAGCACGCTATTCAAAGGAAGGCTGCACCAAAGAGGATGTTGCATTGCTAAAAAAATAATACTCAATGAATTAAAAAAAAGGCTGTACAGATCGTTTTACTCTGTACAGCCTTCTTTTTAATTGTCTACTTCAACATCCTTAGTATTATTCTATTCTCTTATTTAGGCTTGGCAACTCCACCTTTGACAATATAAGTCTTTCCTTGACTAGTGCATTCGCCAGTATAATTCCAATCGAGCTTACCATTTTTGACATAATACCATGCTCCATTATGCAGACATAGGCCAGTATATGTCCAATCTACTACACCCTTCTTGACATAGTACCACGCTCCATTTAGGCTTA
>CAUCWU010000348.1 GCA_958446555.1 uncultured Lachnospiraceae bacterium
GTGGAATGAACTGTCCAAATGCGACAACGGCAATTAACTCCGGCTCGTATGCGCGAAGTGCCTCTACGACATCTGGCTCACCAACTTTTGCCGGCTGCAAAACAGGAATGTTATGTGCAATTGCACACTCCTTTACCGGCGGAAACTGCATATTTTTTCCTCTGCCCTTTGGCTTGTCCGGCTGTGTCACAACTGCGACAACCTCGTGCTTACTCTCAATTAAGCTTTCAAGCACCGGAACTGCGAACTCAGGCGTTCCCATAAAAATTATTTTCAAACCACTCACTCCTTATTCTTCGTCCTCGGTAAACTCCTCATAGGCATCCTCGTACAGTTCCTCTTCCTCATCCTGTGGGAGATCCTCGTTATTGATTAGTCCACCCTCTGCCTTATCGCTGTAGAGAATGCCGTCAAGATGGTCGCACTCATGGCAGATACATCTTGCAAGAAGACCCTCTCCCTCTAAGATATACTCCTCACCATGCTCGTTCAATGCCTTCACCTTTACATGGTCTGGTCTTGTCACGATGCCGCTCTTTCCCGGAATGCTAAGACATCCCTCATATCCGGTCTGCTCACCGCTTGTCTCTAAAATCTCTGGATTGATTAATACATGCTGATTGTCATCGGTATCAATGACAACGATGCGCTTTAACACACCGACCTGCGGCGCTGCAAGACCGACACCACCAGTCTCATACATCGTATCAAACATATCCTCGATTAAAATTTTGGTTCTTAAGCTAACTGACTTTACCGGCTTACATACCTTGCGAAGGCACTCATCGCCCTCTGTTCTGACTGTTCTGATTCCCATCTGTTTGGTACTCCTTTCCATTTCTTTTCGTTTCTTTTGCTTTTTAATTTTCTCTATTAGCAGACTGTCACAGAAATGATTACTTTCTGCTTTGCTGCCTGCTCTGTCAATTCCTGAAGCAATTCCATTGCCTCAAGATACGCCTGATGATCGTTGCTTCTTATATAGAGATGCTTTCTCCACATATCCTTGAGCCTTGCAATCGGCGCATCCGAAGGCCCAATTATTTTAATTATATCATAAAATCTTTTATTTATCAACAACTGTACCTGACGAATCCACCAGTCGGCAAGCGATTCCTTTGCCGATGTCGCCATCACCTCACACATAAGGCCAATCGGCGGGTATTGCATGCGTCTTCGAAAGCGAATCTCCTGACTGTAAAAGCTGTCATAGTCCTGAGCTGCAGCTGTCTGGATGCTATAATTTTCCGGATCATACGCCTGAATCACAACACTTCCCGGATCATACCCTCGCCCTGCCCGTCCAGCTGCCTGTGTTAAAAGCTGGAATGTGCGCTCTGTACTTCGAAAATCTGAATTATACAAAGACATGTCAGCCGACAAAATGCCAACCAGCGTCACACCTGGAAAATCATGCCCTTTTACAATCATCTGTGTTCCGATCAAAATATCAGCTTCTTTTTTTCGAAATGCCTCCAAAATTTGCTCATGGCCATCCTTTTTGGATGTCGTATCCATATCCATTCGAAGCACACGCGCATCTGGAAACTGTGCTTTGACCATTAACTCCACCTTCTGCGTGCCAAGACCAAAGCCTGCCAGATACGGGGAGCCACAAGATGGACATGCGCTTGGCATCGTCTTTGTATAGCCACAATAGTGACAAACCAGTTTGCCGCCAAGATGCTCGGTGAGTGCCACATCACAGTGCGGACAAGAGATTGCCTTTCCACAGGAACGACAGCTGACCACTCTTGAAAAACCTCGGCGGTTGATAAACAACATGCTCTGTTGTTTTTTTGCCAGACAGTCTTGCATTTTCTCCTTCAAAAGTCGCGAGAAAATCGAGCGATTTCCTGCTGTCAGCTCTTCTCTCATATCCACAATTTGCACATCAGGTAGCGCACTTCCGCTGACTGCTCGATGTGTCAGGACAAATTTTCGATACAAACCTGCCTCTGCCCTGCTAAATGCCTCGATTGAAGGAGTTGCCGATCCCATCAAAAGAAGCGAATTTGTCAGCTTTGCCAGCTGTTCGGCCGTTTCCCTTGTATGATAGCGTGGAATCTGCTCACTGTTATAGGCACCCTCCTGCTCCTCATCAATAATAATAAGACCAAGATTTGAAAACGGTGTGAACAAGGCCGATCTTGGGCCGACCATAATCGAGATTTCCCCATTTCTGGCCCGCTCTAGCTGATCGCTCTTTTCTCCATCGGAGAGTCTGGAATTGATCATGGAAACCTGTTCACCAAATCGGCTGTAGAAATTTAGCATAACCTGATAAGTTAACGAGATCTCTGGAATTAACACGATGACCTGCTTGCCTGCGTGAACCATCCACTCAATCAGATTCATATAAACTTCTGTCTTGCCACTTCCGGTAATGCCATAGAGCAAGGCCGGTGTGCGCACACCGGCCTGATACGATGTAATCAATTCTGTTACAATTTTCTCCTGCTCTGGATTTAGCTTCTTTTTTTCGATATGCGCAGATTCTGCCGGAAGTACACTTCGATAAAGGCGCTTCGTCTGAATCTCGATCAGATTCTCCTGCTCAAGTGCACGAATTGCATCAGATGCAATCTTTAGCTGTTGCCTAGCAAAGCTTGATGAAATACAGTCTCTTGCAAGAAGCGCCTCCATCAAGCGCACACGGCCCCTCCAGTTTTTCTTTCTTGCTGTCTCCAGATAGGAAAGAAAACGATCTTTCTCCTGCGTTCTTACAATGAAACTTACCTGCTTAGGACGCACGTTTTTTCTGGCTGGCATAACAACACGAAGCGACTGAATCAAATTACCGCCATACTCCTGATACATCCATACAGCAAGATCGATTCGGATTTTATCAGATGAATTGTCGTCCGACACAATCTCAAGCAATTCTTTGATTCTCTCTGGCTCAATCTCAGCTGTCTTACTGATTTTTAAGACAAAACCCTTCTTGGGTGTATTTCCACGCCCAAATGGGACAAGTACCCACATTCCAGGATGCACCTGCCCACAAAGTGACTCTGGAATCCGATATTGAAACGGCCTGTCAAGTGCCTCATGCGAAATATCAATTACAATATCTGCGTACACAAAAGCCTCCATCTTTTGATGCACTTTTAGTGCTCCATCAAAAACTTTGTAATTTCCTTTAATCCGATTGCATTGGATGCCTTTAGGTAAACGACGTCGCCCTGTGTCAAATTCTGATTTAAATAGTCTGCTGCCTGCATCTTATCAGAAAACTCTAAAATCGGATAGCTGCAGCCATTTTCCTTTGCGCCCATGGCGATTGATTTTGCTGTCTCTCCGATTACGATTAGCTCAGAAATTGGCTCCTTTGCAATCTTCTCTCCAACCTCGCGATG
>CAUCWU010000349.1 GCA_958446555.1 uncultured Lachnospiraceae bacterium
ATCCGCTAAGAGAAGGAGACAAAGAAGAGGTTGTCTTTAATATGGTCAATGCAATGCTTCTTCGAATCCATCAGAGTGGTCATCTGGCAGAACTGACACCGGAGCGTTTTGCACTGGTAAAAGAAGCACTTGACGTCTATAAGACAATCAGAAATGATATCAAAATCAGTGTTCCGATCTGGCCGATTGGTCTTTCACAGTTTCATGATGAGTGGACCTGTCTTGGTCTGAAAGCAAATCAGAAAATTTATCTGGCTGTATGGAGACGAAGTGGAGACAAACATACATTAGAGATTACATTTGACGATCTGAAAGACAAGCCAGTAGCTGTAAGCTGCCTCTACCCGTCCTATTCAGAAATTCCATTTGAATGGAATCCGGCAGAGGGTACACTGACCGTCACAATGGAAAAGGATTTTTGTGCGAGATTGTTCTGTATTGAATTACAATAATGTCAATGGAAAAAGCACAAAGGTCATTCATAGGTATCATAGTAGGAATGTTTTAGGGAATCTAACCTTATAAAGGAGGGCACTATGGGAAAATTAGATGCATATTGTTTTGATGGAACCAAGGCACTTTCACTAAAAAAATTGCCAACAGACAGCAAGAAGGATCAGGTGGACAAAGAAAAGATTCTTGCCAAAACAGAGAAAAATCAAGAGAAAATCTTTGCACTTCAGAATAAGCTCTATGCCGATGCAAAGGAAGGTCTCGTTATTATTCTGCAGGCAAGAGATGCAGCCGGAAAGGACAGTACCATTCGTCATGTCATGGGTGGCATCAATCCTCAGGGTGTGCAGGTTTTCAGCTATAAGCAGCCATCAAAGGATGAACTTGCACACGATTATCTGTGGCGCTGTGCAACCAATCTTCCAAAGCGCGGTATGATTGCGATCTTTAATCGTTCTTATTATGAGGATGTGCTGGTCGTAAAGGTGCATGAGCTTTACAAAGGCTACCATATGGCAAAGAGATGCTTAAATCCAGATACGATCATCGAAAACCGTTATCGCCAGATTCGCCATTTTGAGGAGTATCTCTACGAGAACAGTTACCGCGTGGTAAAGATTCTTTTGAATGTCTCAAAGGAAAAGCAAAAAGAGCGTTTCCTTGAGCGAATTGATCAGCCAGAGAAAAACTGGAAGTTCTCAGGAAGTGATATGTCAGAGCGAGCATTGTGGGATGAATACGATGATGCTTACGAGAGAGCCGTCAATGCAACAGCGACAAAGGAAAGCCCTTGGTATGTGATTCCAGCAGATCAGAAGTGGTACAGCAGATATCTTGTATCCGAGATTATCTTAGATGTATTGCAACAGATCGATCCTCAGTATCCAGTTCTTTCCGGTGCAGAATCTGAGAAGCTTCCGCAGTATAAGGAAATGTTGCAAAACGAGAGTAATGAAAATACTGAGACCGTTTCAAAAAAGAAAAAAGAGAAATAAATAATCACAAAATAGAAATACCCTCTGCAAGAAGGTACTGATTAAAGTATCTACAAACTTGCAGAGGGTATCTTTTTAGATATAGGATTCGATTTAAAAACGTCTTACTCGAACTGCTCTTTATGCTTCTTTAACAGTGTCTGAATCTTCTCAGTCGGAGACAGGCTGTTTCCAATCGGAACATCATGATTTAAGGTATTGATGATAGCAGCAGTAAATTTGCTCATATCTGCCTCAATATACCAGCTTCTCTTCAAAAGTTCAGGAGAACGATAATTCAAATTGGTTGTGATTACATAGTCAAAATATCCCTGAGAATTAAAATCATCAAACTTCTCAAGTCCATCTGTAAACAGACCAAATGTACAGCATACAACAACCTTCTTTGCACCGCGATCTTTTAATTCCTTTGCGGTATCTAGCATACTCTCACCGGAAGAAATCATATCGTCAATGATGATAACCGTCTTATCCTTGATATTTGCACCCAAGAACTCATGGGCAACAATCGGGTTCTTTCCATTTACGACAGTAGAGTAGTCTCTTCTCTTGTAGAACATACCCATATCAATGCCAAGATTGTTTGCAAAGTAAACAGCACGTCCCATTGCACCCTCATCCGGGCTGATTGCCATCAAATGCTCCTTGTCAATTACCATATCTGGCTCCTTCTTCAAGAGAGCTTTGACAAACTGATATGGCGGTGTGAAGTTATCAAATCCGTGAAGCGGAATTGCATTCTGGACACGAGGATCATGCGCATCAAATGTGATGATGTTGCTTACACCCATATCGATCAGCTCCTCAAGAGCGAGTGCACAGTCAAGAGATTCTCTTCTGGTACGCTTATGCTGACGACCTTCATATAAAAATGGCATCACAACATTGACACGACGCGCACCACGGCAGGAACCGATCAGACGCTTTAAATCCTGATAATGATTGTCAGGAGACATATGGTTGACTTCACCGCACAGCTGATAGGTTAAGCTATAATTTGTCACATCGACCATTGCAAAGATATCAGCACCACGAACCGACTCGTTCAATACACATTTCGCCTCACCAGAGCCGAAACGCGGGCAAGAGAAGTCAAGCAGATAAGACTTGCTGTCATAGCCGCGAAAATCCAGCATAGATTGGCGCTGTGCAAGTGCCTCTGAATCATGCTGACGGAAAGAAACGATATAATCGTCAACCTTCTTTGCAAAATCCTTGCAGCTGTCAAGAGCAGCAAGCTTCAAAGGACCGATAGGAATACTGTTTTCAAATGAGTAATCAATATTTGCCATTTATAGGACCGCCTTTTTTGTTAGTGTTGTAGTTTGTTAAAACGCACCCAAACATACACCGCTTATTATAGCCTTAAAGAAAAGTAGAAGTCAATAGGAAAGAACTTTTTCGAGAAAAATTTGTCGTAAGTTTTTCAAGGCTTTGAACTTTTATTCAATGGAAGCACATCAGCAGATAGCCGTCTTTGGTTGTTAAGTCAGTTTCTCAAAAAACACTATCAGAAAAATGTTGTTGTGTTAATTGATGACTATGATGTACCTTTAGCAACAGCCCATAAACACGGCTATTACGAGAAGATGGCTTACTTTCTCTATGATCTAAAAGTTTTTTCACACAAAACAGTTGCTTTTTTGCCTACGTTGTGATACACTGATTCAAGTGTTATAAAATAATTAAGGCGAAAATCTGGGAGATCGCTTCTGGAAATGTTTTAATTATTCGGGTATTTGACTTAGTATCCATCTGGGAGATCTTGTGACCCAGAGAACGCGAATGTGAAAATTCAACACCATCGAATCGACACAAATGTGGTCGTAGGACTGCTTGTTCGCGAGTTTCGTTGCTCCGGAACAGATGTGTCTGCCAAAGTCCTTGCGATGTACGCAGGCAATAG
>CAUCWU010000350.1 GCA_958446555.1 uncultured Lachnospiraceae bacterium
GCTCCATTCCGTTGTTTAAGAAGTTTGCAATGTTAATCATCAGCAAAACAAAATAGGTTGGAAGCAAGCTTGGAATTGTGATATGTCGAATCAGCTGCATACGGTTTGCACCGTCCACCTTCGCTGCCTGGAACAATTCATCGTCAATACCGGAAATTGCTGCTATGTACATGATGGCCGCCCAGCCAAGATTCTTCCATGTCAGCCACAGCCACTGGGTAAACCATACATGCTTTGTGGACTGTAAGAATAAAATCGGCTCCTTAATCAATCCAATCTTCATCAAAAGTGTATTTGCCATACCGGTGCTATTAAACAAGCTGAATGCAATTGAGTAAACCAAAACCCAGCTGACGAAGTTTGGAAGTGTCGTAACTGTCTGAACGAACTTACGGAACTTCACACAACGAATCTCATTTAAAAATACGGCAAACAGCATTGGCAACCACGAAGTGCCAAGCGTCAATGCACTCATCGCAAATGTGTTTTCCAACACCTGAACGATCTGCTTGATCTTGATGTCATTCTCCACCAGCGACTTAAACCATTTTAGTCCTACAAACTCGGCTTCCGAAAATGGCTTCGGTGGGCGGTAATCATAAAATGCATACAGCCATCCATACAGAGGATAATAACTAAATACCAATACCAGTGCAATAAACGGTGCCACATACAAAAACAGGCGGATCGACTTCCACTTTCTTTTTGTCATTCTTTTCTTCTTCAACTATCCCACTACCTTTCCTTTTTATTTCCTAATCATCTCTGTATTAGGTTTAACGTTTTTCCTTTTGATATCCTCATTCTGTCACGATTCTGACGTTTTGTCAATAGCTATTTTAGTTTTTCTTTATTTTTTATTTATTTTGTATAGTTTTATTTTGTTTAATTGGTTATAATTTCGTAATAGTAGGTAATTATTATATAATATATGTTTGTTTAACGTTACATATTACATTTCATAAAAAAAGAGGCTGCCTAAGACAACCTCTTCTCGTTATTCACACCCTCTTTGGAACGGATTTTCTAATTTTTAACTCACACGAGAGTTTAAGATGTTTTTTGTCTTCCGATAACACATCTTCTTGCAAATTCTTCTTTGACTGATCTCGCGTCCCTTCATGAATCTTGCCATCTTCCTGAACATCCTCTCCCTCAATCTGCTCAAACAAAAGCTTTGCAGACGCCTCTCCAATTTCTGACAGTGGAAGTCTACAGCTTGTCATCCTCGGTATATACCAATCAGCAAGTCTCTCATTATCAAATCCGGTCACTGCAATATCTTTTCCAACTTCAAGTCCCATATCGTGAATGCGATTGTAAACAGCTCCTGCCATCCAGTCTGACATACAAAAAATTGCATCTACACCAGCCTCTACCAATTTGGCTGTCAGCTCATATGCTCGATCGGATTCCCAGCCTGCATCAAGCACCAATGCTGGATTGTACAAAATACCTGCCTCAAACAGTGCCTTCTGGTAGCCAAGTAAACGCCTCTTTGCATGAATGTTGTCGACACGACCACTGATCACACCAATTTTCGTGTACCCTTGCGACAAAATATATTTGACCATCTGATAACCGCCATCTTCATCATCAATCTCAACTGACGGCCGACTCTCGTCCGAACAGCAATAGGCAAGCACAAGTGGCATATCCGTCTCTTTTTCGAACAGATGGATCTCCCTCTCATGACCTGCCACATAAATAAGCCCATCCACCTTAATACTTGCCAACTCTCTCATCGCTGGATCGAGTACCGTGTGAATCAACTTTTCATCGTTATACCATTTGTCCTGCCATTTCGCATACAGACGAAGATTTTGCAAAATCACACGATACTTTTTCTCCTCGCAGTATTTCATAATCCCATCGACGATTTCTGGTGTCGTAAACTGTTCCAAATCCTCCGCTATTACACCAATTGTCTGTGTACGCTGCTTACGAAGCCCCTGCGCAAAATAGTTTGGGTGATACCCCAACTCCTCAATTGCATCCATTACCTTTTTACGCGTCTCAGCCTTCATCTTTTTCGGGCTGTTATTGACAATATTGGACACAGTTGTGACCGATACACCGCAGTAATTTGCAATCTCCTTTAATGTAACCATGATTTTTCCTCCCGCTTTGTATTTTCCCTTTTATTCGCATTTTTAATTTTGCCTTCCCCGTTTTTTTCATGTTAGCACAAGAATAAAAAATTAGCAAGATACCATTTTTCAAACACAAAATTGGCTTGTCTTCTCACAAACTACCTAGAAGACATCGATCCTTTTTCAAGGATTTTATCAAACTGCGTGATAAAGGTGATTGTCGTCACTAGTGCTGCTAAGATATCACTGATTGGCTCTGCCAAAAAGACGGCAAATACCTTATCCGATAAGAAACATGGCAAAATGAAGATTAGCGGAATCAAAAGGATAATCTTTCGAAGGCAAGCAAGAAGTAAGCTGACCTTTGCCTGTCCAAGTGCCATAAAGCTTTGCTGACAACTCACTTGAAAACCAATTGAGAATATACCCGCCATATAAATGCGAAGTGCCCAAGCTGTATAGCTTGAAAGCTCTGCATCGGATGTAAACATTCCAGCAAACACTTGCGGTATTAACATCATCAGCGCCCAACCTGCAATTGTGAAGATGATGCAGACACGAAACTGTGTGAAGAAGGCTTTCTTGACACGATCCTTGTTTCCGGCACCAAAATTGTAGCTCATGATCGGCTGTCCCCCCTGGCAGACACCTTGAAGCGGCATGACAATCAGCTGGTTGACACTGGTAATGATTGTCATCGCACCAACTGCCACGTCACCGCCAAAGCGTGAGAGGCTTGATGTAAAGCTAATTGATAAGATACTCTCTGTCGACATCATAACAAAACTTGAGATTCCAAGTGCTAGACATGGTCCAAAGATCTTCGGATCAAGCTTCATATTAGACAGCTTCAGTCGAAGTGTTGTCTTTTTTCCAGTTAAGAAACGAATGACCCATACGGCACCGACTGCCTGACTTAACACAGTCGCAATCGCAGCACCCTGCACACCCATATCAAATACAAAGATAAAGATTGGGTCGAGGATGACGTTGATAACAGCTCCAATTACGGTGGCCAGCATACTAATCTTAGAAAAGCCCTGTGTTGTGATAAACAAATTCATGCCCAGCACAATCAGTACAAAAATACTTCCTGCGATATAGATTCTCGCATAAGAAACTGCATACGGAAGCGTCGCATCACTTGCACCAAACAGGCGAAGTAATTGCGGTGCAAATATGAAACAAATCACGGTGAGTGCGACTGCAAAAATTAAAATTAATGAGAAACAGTTTCCCATGATTTT
>CAUCWU010000351.1 GCA_958446555.1 uncultured Lachnospiraceae bacterium
CCATCCTCGCAGGAAATCAAATCAAGAAAGCGAAAGACATTTTCCGTATTGTCAAACGGCTCTCCTGATCCCATCAAAACGACATTGGAAATGCGCTCTCCAATATCCTTTTGAATTCGATAAATCTGCTCAAGCATCTCACTTGGACAAAGACTTTTAACTAGTCCATCGAGCGTGGATGCACAGAATCGGCAGCCCATGCGGCAGCCGACCTGTGTTGAGATACAAACCGAATTTCCAAAGCGATATCGCATCAAAACGCTCTCGATCACGTTTCCGTCAGGAAGACGAAACAGATATTTTCTTGTTCCGTCTATTGAAGAGATCCGCACATCGACAGGCTCTAACACAACAAAATCGGCCTGCTCTTTTAGTTTTGTCTTAAGTGCGCCGGAAAGATTGGTCATCTCATCAAAGGAAGAAACAAGATTCTTATGCATCCAGCCATAAAGCTGTTTTGCCCGGAACCCCTTCTCTCCCAGTGCCATCATCCATGCTGTCAGTTCCGGCAATGTCATAGATTTAATATCTTCTTTCATGGTTGTCTCCTGAAATTTTACTTATAATTTAACATTTCTTTTTGCGAAGTCTTGCAACGAAAAATCCATCGCACCGATTCTGACCTGGAAGCAGCTGAAGCATTCCACTATCTAGGTCACTACCCTCAATCTCTTCCTCTATAAAAGGAGATAAACTTTCAAGTGTAAACGGCATCTGTTCTAATAGTGCGCGAACATTCTCTTCATTTTCAGCCGGATTGATGGTGCAAGTGCTGTAGACAAGCACACCACCTGGCTTTACAAGCTGTGCTGCATTGAAAAGAATCGTTCTTTGTAAGCTGACAAGCTCAGTTAGACGTTCCTTTGTTAACTGGTACTTGATATCTGGCTTTCTCGACAAAATGCCAAGGCCAGAACATGGCACATCTGCCAACACATAGTCAGCCTTCTCCTTGTTTGCCTCGTCAAGCACACAGGCATCCCACTGCTCAATCTGCATATTGTCAGCATGGCAGCGCTCCTTGTTCTCCTCAATCAAATCTAATTTTTCCCAGGAGAGATCGCGGCTTAACACCTGTGTTGTGCCGCCCTGTGCCTTTGCCATATGAATGCTTTTTCCACCCGGCGCTGCACACATATCAATACAAAAGCTACCTTTCTTTGGTGCAACACACTGAGCTGCAAGAGCTGAGCTGATATCCTGAATCTGAATTAGCCCGTCCTGAAATGCCTTCGTGCGACGAATGTCGCCTGCATCAAGAAGTGCCAGACAATCCTTTGCATATGGTGCCTTTTGCACCTGAATGCCATCCTCCTTTAAGGATGCACAAATCTCATCCATGCTGCACTCCGATGTATGACAGTGTACATACATTGGATGACCTTCCCTAGAAAGCACACTCTCCAAATAGGCAGTCACCTTTTCCTTTGGATACCAGCTTAAAAGCGCATCGTACAGCCACTTTGGAATCGAATACAAAATATCCGGCTGACCTGCCCAGTCAAGTGTTGGAATCAGACTTGCCATTTTTCTGACAACTGCATTGACAAATCCCTTTAACGACCAAAATCCCTTCTTTGCTGCAAGCTTTACCGCCTCACTACATACGGCATGCTCAGGCACATTCATATATTTTAACTGATAGGCTGCCATTCGAAGAATGTTTCGAATCACTGGCTTTTGCTTGGATGACTTGACGGATGCTGCCTTGTCGATAATCGCATCCAACTCAATCTTTCTCTCCACACAGCCTCTTGAAAGGCGAGCGATAAATGAGCGATCCTTCTTTGGCAGATAGCTATATTTATCAAGTGCCGAACGGATCACAATATGAGAAAACTGATCCTTCTCTAGCACCTCAAGCAAAATTGCAAGCACAATCTCTCTTTCATTCTCTCTCTTTGTCTCAGTCATCTCTACGTCTTCCTCCTGTTAAAATCAGCAGACGAAGTAACTGCAGGATAGATGCTGCCGCACTAGCGACATAGGTAAGTGCTGCTGCCTTTAGCACACGACCAGTCTGACTCACCTCATCACCCACAAGGATACGCTCTTTGTCAAGCAATTTAACAGCGCGTCTGGATGCATTGATCTCTACTGGAAGCGTCACTAGCTGAAATAGTACAACAAGACTAAATAAAAGAAGTCCTGCATTTAATAACAGACTACCGGTGGAGCTATTGATCAAAAGGCCAATCACGATTAGCGGCCATGACAAATAGGAACCAAAATTGACAACTGGAACCAGCGCACTTCGAATGGAAAGTGGCAGATATCCCTTTGCATGCTGCATTGCATGTCCACACTCATGGGCAGCAACACCAACTGCTGCAACAGTTGAAACATTATATACAGCATCAGAAAGGCTTAGTGTCTTATTTCTTGGATCATAGTGATCGGTCAGATTACCTGAGACATGGCGAATCTGCACATCGTAGATTCCCTGTGAGTGCAACAGCTTTTGCGCTGCCTGTGCTCCGGTCAGCCCGCTTTTTGCATAGACCGATGAATAGCGATTAAATGTGCTGTTTACAAGTGCCGATGCACCGATTGAAAGCAATGCACCGATTAAAACAAGTATATATGTGGGATCCCAGTAATAATATGGCATATTTTTTACCTCCTGTTAGTGTTCCCCAACAAGCTCTCCCTCTGCAATTGGATAGCCTCTTAAATAAGCATCCACTGGCATACTCTTTTTGCCCTCTGGCTGAAGAATGGTAAGAGACAGCGCACCGTCTCCCGTCTTTACAACCAATTTTTTCTTATCAGATACCAAAACCGTTCCCGGCTGCTTGTCTGCCTGATCTTCTGGCAGATCGCTTTGTGCAATCACATCACAGTCCCAAATCTTGACTGTCTTTCCGTGAATCTTTGTGAAGGTTCCCGGCCAAGAATTTAGACCGCGCACCAGTCGCTCAATTCTTGCTGCATCCATCGCCCATTCGATATTGCCCATCGATTTTTCTAGCATTGGCGCATAAGTGCTCTCCTCCTCACACTGAGGAATGCGAACGGCAGTACCAGCCTCAAGCTCATCAATTGTCTTAAGAAGAAGCGGACCGCCAAGCACACAGAGTCTGTCATGAAGACTGTCTCCAGTCTCCTTTGGATCGAGTGTGATTGTCTCCTTTAACAGCATATCACCCTTATCGATCTCACGGCTCATATACATCGTCGTGACACCGCTCTCCTTCTCGCCGTTAATGACTGCCCACTGAATCGGACCGGCACCGCGGTATTTTGGAAGAAGAGATGCGTGTACATTAATACAGCCATACTTTGTATAGAAAGTAATACACTGCCCTTCTCCTCCATCTCTTCCGGCACGTCCGGTCT
>CAUCWU010000352.1 GCA_958446555.1 uncultured Lachnospiraceae bacterium
ACAAACAACATAATAACGAAGAAGGATACAAACAGCTTGCCAGTTACATCCTTTTCACAGATTGCCATCAAAACAGCTGCACATACCAAAATGTTACAGAGAATACCAGAGGTAAATGCTTTGCCAAATGATAAGGTTGCCTTTCCATATGCGACCTTGATCGTGTAAGCGCCAAGTCCACCTGCTGAATAGTCTAGCTGACCACTAAAGTAAATCAGCGCTGTAAACAAAACTGCACCTGCAAAATTTCCTAAAAATACCAGCACCAAAACGCGAATACAATCTGCAACCTTAATCTCTTTTCCAGCAACGCCCATTGCCATCAAGCAATCGCCTGTAAACAGCTCTGCACCAAGTAAAATAACCATCATCAGTCCCACTGGGAACACAACTGCTGCAGTCAGTCTTGCAAGTCCTACATTTGCCACTGTATGAGCGGCCACACTACTTGCTGCTGCGCCCATTCCAATCATCATTCCGGCCAACATTGCCTTTCCAAACAACTTGCCCACCGGTGTTGCTACTTTCGCTTTGCATCCCTGTGCATAGCTCTCTGTCGCTTCCTTTACAGATAAAAAGCCTTCCATAATAAAATATCCACCTGTCTTTTTTATTGCGGCTGGTTTTCCCAGCATCTTTTTTATTATAGCACAACTTTTTTTGATTGAACAGCAAATTTTTAATGACAGATCCTTTTAGGCTGTGCTATACTAAAGTGGATGTTGAAATAAAACAGAAAGGTATGGTTCTTGATATGCGTATTGTGATAAAAATCGGCACCTCTACCCTTGCTCATCGCACGGGTCGGCTGAATATACGCCGGACAGAAGTGCTCTGCAAAGTAATCAGTGATCTGAAAAATGCTGGACATGAGATTGTTATGGTCTCCTCTGGTGCCATCGGCATGGGAGCCGGAAAGCTTTCCTTAAAGGAGCGACCTTCCGATATGCCGACAAAACAGGCTGCGGCTGCAGTTGGTCAGTGTGAGCTGATGTACACCTACGATAAGCTGTTTGGTGCCTACAATCACACGGTTGCCCAAATTCTTTTGACGAGCGACGATATTGAGCATGAAGACCGCCGCCAGAACGTGGAAAACACAATGGAGCGCCTTCTTTCTCTCGGTGCTATCCCAATCATCAATGAGAACGACACAATTTCCACTGCCGAGATTGTCATCGGAGACAATGACACGCTGAGTGCGATTGTCGCAAGCACCGTCCACGCCGATCTTTTGGTACTGCTTTCCGACATTGACGGTCTGTTCACTGCCGATCCAAGAAAAGATCCTAACGCAAGCCTCATTCGCACGGTTCCTGCAATCACACCTGAGATTGAGGCAATGACCTCTGGTGCTGGTACAAGCCTTGGAACCGGCGGCATGACAACAAAGATTCAGGCTGCACATATTGCAACTGAAAATGGCATTGACATGGTGATTGCAAACGGAGCCGATCCAGTTGTCTTGTACGACATTGCCGATGGAAAGCCTGTCGGAACCCGTTTTCTCGCCCAGAAAAAAGCCTGATGGAAAGGAGAACTACCGATGAAAGAGACCAAACTTATTTTACAGGAAGCAAAGGCTGCCGTTTCTTCTCTTGCTGTTTTGACAACTGATGAAAAAAACAAGGCACTCCTTGCAATGGCCGATGCGCTTGAAAATGATACGAAGGACATTCTTCTTGAAAATCAAAAAGACATGGATTCAGCAAAAGATTCTATCTCAGCGGTCATGCTCGACCGCCTTCGTCTCGATGAGGCACGAATTCATGCAATGGCTGACGGCATCCGCTCTGTCTCGCTTCTTCCTGATCCGGTCGGAACAATTCTTTCTGAAGAGGTTCGTCCAAACGGACTTCGCATTCAAAAACGTGCAATCCCAATGGGTGTCACTGCAATCATCTATGAGAGCCGCCCAAATGTCACTTCAGATGCTGCTGCCCTCGCTTTAAAATCAGGTAATGTCTGCGTGCTTCGCGGCGGCAAGGAAGCTTTTCACAGTGCCTTTGCCATTGTGACTGCACTAAGGAAGGGACTTTGCTCTTGCGGCATCAATGAACATGCAATCAGTTTAATTGAGGATACCAGCCGTGCCAGCGCAGTAGAGCTAATGAAGGCAGTTGGTCTTGTCGATCTTTTGATTCCGCGCGGTGGAGCTGGGCTGATTCGAGCATGTGTTGAGCAGGCATTGGTGCCTTGCATTCAGACTGGAACTGGTATCTGCCATATCTATGTTGATAAGGATGCCGATCTTTCAATGGCTCTTCGCATCGTGGAAAATGCAAAGATGAGCCGCCCTTCTGTCTGCAATGCCGCTGAGGTTTGTCTGGTGCACCGAGATGTTGCCAAGACATTTCTTCCGATGTTAAGGAAATGTCTTTGTGATCCGTCCAGAAAGCATCCGGCAAAGCTTCTTCTCGATCAAGAAGCACAGACGATTATTGACGGCACCCCGGCAGGCGAAACTGATTTTGACACCGAGTTTTTGGACTGTATTCTCGCTGTCCATATCGTTGGTGATGTCACTGAGGCAATTGACCACATTGCTGCTCACTCGACTCATCACAGCGAATCGATCATCACACAAAACGAGGAGACAGCAAAGTTATTCACTGCTCTTGTCGACAGCGCTGCTGTCTACGTCAATGCCTCCACCCGCTTTACTGATGGTGGTGAGTTTGGTCTTGGCTGCGAGATGGGCATTTCCACACAAAAGCTTCACGCAAGAGGTCCAATGGGACTTCGTGAGCTGACCTCATATAAATATGTGATCACAGGAAATGGACAGATCCGATAAACCCAAGGGGGCTTTTGCCCCCAACTAATAACTATACTTGGAGGAAAATTATGGAACACTTAATTATCCCAGAGGGCTATGAGCCTGCATTAAATCTGTATGACACACAGATTGCCATTAAGACAGTCAAGGACTTCTTTCAGAGTCTACTTGCAAAGCAATTAAATCTGCTTCGCGTATCTGCACCGCTTTTCGTTGACCCGACCTCCGGATTAAATGATAACCTAAACGGTGTCGAGCGCCCGGTTTCTTTTGATATCAAGGAGCAGGACGGTGTCTGTGCAGAAGTTGTTCACTCTCTTGCAAAATGGAAGCGCTATGCACTTGAGGAGTATGGCTTTTCCCATGGTGAGGGTCTCTACACCGATATGAACGCAATCCGCCGCGATGAGACAACTGACAACATCCACTCTATCTTTGTTGACCAGTGGGACTGGGAAAAGATCATCTCTAAGGAAGAGCGCACACTTGACACATTAAAGGCAACTGTTCGCGATGTCTATAAGACACTTCGTAAAACTGAGATGTACATGGCAATCC
>CAUCWU010000353.1 GCA_958446555.1 uncultured Lachnospiraceae bacterium
TTGGTCTGCTTCGCCATGTCATGATCAGACGTGGCTTTACGACAGGAGAGGTGCTTGTGATTTTGGTTGTCACATCGCCAGTATTTCCGTCCAAAAATAATTTTGTAAAGGCACTTCGAAAGCTCCATCCAGAGATTACAAGTGTTGTCTTAAATGTCAATGACCGCATGACAAGCATGGTACTTGGAGAGCGCAATATTGTTTTATATGGAAAGGGCTATATCGAAGATGTGCTGTGTGGCAATCGTTTCCGTATTTCGGCACAGTCCTTCTATCAGGTTAACCCAGTTCAGACACAGAAGCTATATGAAAAAGCAGTTGAGCTTGCTTCGCTCACAGGAGAAGAGATTGCAGTCGATGCCTACTGTGGAATTGGAACGATCGGAATGACGGCTGCATCTAAGGCAAAGACGGTGCTTGGAATCGAGTTAAATGCACTTGCAGTGAAGGATGCAATCGCCAATGCAAAGGCCAATCATGTAACCAATATTCATTTTCTTCAGGGCGATGCCGGAGAGCAGATGAAGCAGATGGCCGAAGAGGGAAGCCACGCAGATGTAGTCTTTATGGACCCACCGAGAAGCGGAAGCACAGAAGTCTTTATGGATTCAGTTGCGATTTTAAATCCAAAGAGAGTGGTCTATGTCTCCTGCAATCCGCAGACATTGGCAAGAGATTTGAAATATTTTGCAAAGAAGGGTTACCGTATCAAGCAGGCAACGCCAGTCGATATGTTCCCATGGACGAAGGCAGAGCATGTGGAGACTGTCTGTCTGATTGAACGGGCAAAATAACACATCAAAAATGGATTGGAGAGAGAGAGGAACAGACAATGATTAAGAATATCATACTTGATATTGGAAATGTACTAATTCCATTTTCATGGAGGCAGCATCTGGATCATTTCGGTTTTTCAGATGAGATCAAAGAGCGTCTCGCAAAGGCTGTATTTTTGGATGACGACTGGAATGAGATTGACCGCGGTGTACTGACAAAGGAAGAGTTGCTTGCACGTTTTATCGAAAACGATCCTGAAATCGAAGATGAGATTCGCAAGGTGATGGAAAATATAAGTGGCACAGTAGGTGCTTATCCATATACCAGCACCTGGGTCCCAGAGCTTCAGTCAATGGGATATCGTGTATATCTGCTGTCCAATTTCAGTGATCAGCAGCTGCATGACAGCCGCGCAAAGCTTCCATTTATTGATCAGGCAGACGGTGCATTGTTGTCATTTCGCTATCAAATCATCAAGCCAGATGATGCGATCTATCAGAAATTATTTGAATTGTTTGATCTAAAGCCGGAGGAGTGTCTGTTCTTTGATGACAAAGAGGAAAACATCGAAGGGGCAATTCGAAATGGAATGAAGGGACATGTGTTTGTGGGGTATGAGGATGCCATGCAGACAATTGCTGATATGCAATGAACTATTATGAATCCCACTTGGTCAAGTGGAAAAATAAAATTAGGGAGGAACGATCATGGCAATTTACCAGTTGGAGAACGAGCATATTTATCTTGAGGTTGCAAGCCACGGCGCAGAGATGGTGCGTCTTGTGGGCAAGAAAACAAAAAAAGAATATCTTTTTGATGCAAATCCGAAGTTTTGGAAGCGCCATTCACCGGTGCTGTTTCCGTTTGTTGGCGGTGTGAAAAATAAGCAGTACCGTTACGATGGAAAAACCTATGCAATGTCTCAGCATGGGTTTGCAAGAGACATGGAATTTACACTGGAAAGCCAGACCGAGGATACACTGTGGTTTTCGTTGACGTCAGATGAGACAACACTGGAAAAGTATCCATTTGCATTTCGCCTTGAGATTGGCTATCAGTTAAAAGAAAAGAATGTATCTGTACTGTGGAAGGTGACAAACACTGACACAAAGCAGATGTATTTTTCCATCGGTGCGCATCCAGCGTTCTTTGCAAGCATGACATTAGAGGATGGAGCAGATACCGACCACATCCATGTAGGAGAGAGCTTAGCAGGAGAATTTACCTGCTATCATATCACAAATGAGGGCATGGCATTAGAAGACGACACAGTTACACTGCCGCGCGATCTGCCGTTAACAGCTGATTTGTTTGCAAGAGATGCTATCATCTCAAAAGACGAGCAGGCATCCAGATTGGCACTCGCCTATCCAGATGGAACTGAGTATGTCACATTGCAGTTTGATGCACCAATCTTTGGACTATGGGCACCAACCAGCGATGCACCATTTGTCTGCTTAGAGCCATGGCACGGAAGATGCGACAGTGACACCTTTACAGGAAGCCTAGAGGAGAGAGCCTACGGAAACACACTAGAAGTAGGCGGCATCTTCAATAGTATTTATACAATTGGGCTTCCACTAGAGTAACGTATATTTTTACGGGTAAAACACAGGAGGAATCGCGATGGATCATTTATTGTATGGATGTGCGTATTATGATGAGTATATGCCGTATGAGCGGCTTGACACGGATCTTGCCATGATGAAAAAGGCAGGCATCAATGTAATCAGGATCGCAGAGTCGACCTGGAGCACGGAAGAACCAGAAGATGGCGTTTTTGATTTTTCACATGTCACAAAGGTGCTAGATGCATGCGAGCGTGAAGGCATACAGGTCATCATCGGAACACCGACCTATGCAATTCCGGCATGGATGGCAAAGAAGTATCCGGATATCATGGTGACGGACAAGAGTGGTCGTCGTCCATATGGTGCGCGACAGATCATGGACATCACACACCATGCATATCGATTCTATTGCGAACGTATTATTCGAAAGCTGATGGAAGCGGCTCAGGGCTATTCCTGTGTGATTGGTTTTCAGCTAGACAATGAGACAAAGCACTTTGGAACGAGCAGTGAAAATGTGCAGCAGGCATTTGTCGCATGGATTAAGAAAAAGTATAACGGCGATATTGAAAAGTTCAATCATGATTTTGGTTTAGACTACTGGAGCAACCGCATCAACAGCTGGGAGCAGTTTCCAAATGTGAGCGGTACGATCAATGGCAGCCTTGGCTGTGCATTTGAAGAGTTCCAGAGAGAGCTTGTAACCGAGTTTTTGTTGTGGCAAAGAAGCATTGTTCAGGAATATCTGCGCGAGGATCAGTTTGTCACTCATAATTTTGATTTTGCTTGGAAGGGGCATTCTTATGGCATTCAGCCAGATGTTGATCATCCAGCTGCATCAAAGGCACTGACAATTGCAGGCTGCGATATTTATCATCCGTCTCAGGAAAATTTGACCGGAAAAGAGATCGCATTTTGCGGTGATGTGACACGTTCACTGAAAAAAGACAATTATCTGTTGATTGAGACGGAAGCGCAGGGCTTCCC
>CAUCWU010000354.1 GCA_958446555.1 uncultured Lachnospiraceae bacterium
GCAAACAGTTTTAAAATTGCATTTTCTATGTATTCTAAAATTCCAATGCCGCAATTTGAGTGGAAGGAAGAGGATATGCGCTATGTGATGTGTTTCTTTCCGTTTGTTGGCATTGTGATCGGGCTTCTTTCTTGGGGCTGGTGGCTAGTTTACAAGCATTTTTCGATTGGAAGCCTCTGCTTTTCGAGTATTGGGATTGCTATTATTTTAATTGTGACAGGAGGCATCCATATGGATGGTTATCTGGACACGATGGATGCGCTCCATTCCTATGGAAGCCGAGAAAAAAAGTTGGAAATCTTGAAAGATTCTCATATTGGCGCGTTTGCTGTGATTATGACGGTATTGTATCTGCTAATTGCAGTAGGTGCGTACTCGCAGATCACAAAAGCATCCGTAATGGCCTCATTTTGTGCAGCTTATTGGTTATCGCGAATTTTTAGTGCAATCGCGGTTGTGTCATTTCCATGTGCCAAAAAAGAGGGAACTTTATATTTATTTGCCGATGCTGCACAGGAAAAAATTGTAAAGACAAGCTTATATGTTCAGCTGATTCTTTGCGTTTGCTTCCAGATTTGGATGTCACCAAAAGCAGGTATCATGCAGATGGTATGTGCAGGTGCTGTGTTTGGCTACTACTATTATAAAAGTAAAAAAGAATTTGGCGGCATCACAGGCGACCTCGCAGGATATTTTGTGACACTGTGCGAAGGGGCACTGATGATGATGGCGGCAGTAGCTTGCTTATAACACCACGGGCACTCATAATCTTGCTCAGTGGCCGAGACGATTGTGCTTTATGAGGCGATTCCCGTGTGGAGCGGGCTTTCAAGATAAATTTTCGGAGAAATAATGTAAAAGGCGCCGCGGGAACAAGGGTCGCCGACAAAGCCATCGTTCGAGGCCATGTCATAACGCATCGCGTGCCCGTGGGTCAGAAAGGCAAGTAAATATGGAACTTTACATCGGCGGTTTTGCACAGGGAAAGCTCTCCTATGTGCAGCAGAAAAAGAAAAAAGAACAGATACCGGTTGGTACTGTAATTGACTGTGCAGAACCGGGTTATCAAGAAAAATTACAAAATTTAGAAAAAGATGGTGTCACTATTGTGAATCATCTTCATCTGTGGGTAAAAGATTTGCTTACGCAAGCAGATGAAGAAAAACGCTCGGAAAGCACAGCGAAGGAGACAATTTTATCATGGGCAGAGGAACATCCAAAAGCTATCTTCATCTGTGATGAAATTGGAAATGGCATCGTCCCTATTGAAAAAAAGGATCGCATTTGGCGCGAACAGACAGGAAGACTTACAGTAGAGCTTGCAAATCGAGCAGAAAGGGTGGAGCGCGTTTTATGTGGACTGGGTCAGAGGCTGAAATAACAATTACGTTATATTTGATTCGCCATGGGGCGACACCATCGAACAAACGACATGCCTATCTTGGAAAGACAGATGAGGCTTTATCAGATGAGGGAAGAAAACAGATTTTAACCTACAAAGAGGAAGATGTGTATCCGAGGATTTCAAATGATTTGCTTGTTATGTCGGGACCGATGCTTCGTTGTCTTCAGACAAAAGAACTAATTTATCCAGATAGCAAGGAGATTGTGATCCCAGAGTGGACGGAGATTGACTTTGGCCGCTTTGAGGGGAAAAATTATCAAGAGTTAAACGGTGATCCAGACTATCAAAGATGGATTGACAGCGGTGGAATGCTTGCTTTTCCAGATGGTGAGAGCCGAGAGAAATTTATAAAACGTTCATTGATCGGTTTTAATCGGTGTCTAGAACAGGTCGTAAGATGCAAAAAGGATCAGGCAGTCTGTGTTGTTCATGGCGGTACGATTATGGCAGTTGTCAGTAGTCTTACAGGTGGCGATTATTATGATTATCAGGTGAAAAATGGGCAGGGCTATCAGTTGGTGCTGATGGTGAAAGATAGAAATGTGCAAATAAAGAAGGTAACTGCTTTGCAGTGAAATAAATTGTAGATAGTTTCCTTCTACTATTATAAAATAGTGTTAGGGTCAAAAGATTTTTGCCCTATTGATACGATTGAGGAAAAATAATGACAATAACAATTCATATGTTGGCATTTATCAGTGGTTTTTTGTTAGATTGTCTGTTTGGTGATCCGTATTGGCTACCGCATCCGGTGCGCTTTATGGGGAATTTGATTGGCTTTCTTGACAAAAAACTGATGGGTGACAAGCATCAGGGAGAAGAAAAAAAGGCGGATGCAAAGGCAAATGCCAATGATAAAGAGAAAATAACGAAACAAAATGAGTTTCGAAAAGGAATTTTGTTGGTAGTCTGTGTGCTATTAACGACAGCAATTCTTACCGTTGCAATTTTAACAGCAGCATTTTTCATAAGTCCTATTGTGGGATTCGTTGTAGAATCCATTATGACGTATCAGATTTTGGCGGCAAGATGTTTGCAAAAAGAGAGCACAAAAGTATACCGTGCATTAAAAAAGAATGATTTACCCGGTGCGCGTTTTGCTGTGTCAATGATTGTTGGACGAGATACTGATATTTTAGATGAGGCTGGTGTTGCGCGTGCAGCAGTTGAGACGGTCGCAGAGAGCACATCTGACGGTGTGATTGCACCGATGCTTTACACGGCACTTGGTGGTCCAGTTCTTGGGATGCTGTATAAGGCAGTTAACACAATGGATTCGATGGTAGGCTACAAGAGTAGTCGCTATCTCTACTTTGGTCGGGCTGCCGCAAAATTGGACGATGTTGTAAACTGGATTCCGGCAAGAGTGAGTGGGCTGCTTTTAATTGCAGGCAGTTTTGTCCTTCAAATGATAGAGAAAACTGTTCGTAAAGACGGCGTGTACAGTGGATGCCGTGCATGGCACATTTGGAGGCGCGATTCTCGTAAGCACGCAAGTCCGAATGCTGGCCAGACGGAGTCTGCCTGTGCAGGTGCACTTGGTATTCGTCTCGCAGGAGATACAATTTACGGCAAAAAAGTGATTCAAAAACCATATATTGGCGACGATATTCGCGCAGTTGTGCCAGAGGATATCTGCCGTTGCAATCATTTGATGTATGCAGCAACGATTCTTGGAGAAATCGTTTGTGTGGCTGTGATGGCGGCTTTTTTATAAATTTTGTAAAGGGAAGGCAAGAAAATGGATAACATAGAAAAATATGTGCACGGTGGCGATATCTACCGCAATCAAGTAGATCTTGATTTTTCGGTGAATATCAATCCATTTGGCATCCCAGCTGGTGTAAAGCAGGCACTTATAAAGGCTGTAGAGGATTGTGTTCGGTATCCAGACGAAATGGTGGAAGATCTTAGAATTGCAATGGCAAAT
>CAUCWU010000355.1 GCA_958446555.1 uncultured Lachnospiraceae bacterium
TTGTCATCGCCATCTGCTTTTCTCTGCCGGTGTGATCATGTCCCTTTAGAATAATCGCCTTTGCACCATCCTTTGTCCTTGTGATCACCTCTGTTCCATTATCTGGGAATCCATAAGAGCCAAGAGTCAAGCGAATCGGGCAGCTAAACAGACGAAGCTTATCTGCACGGATCACACCATACGGTACTGTAAAGTCAGCCAGATTGATCGCCTGAATCCAGTGACACTCATTCTCCAAATCATAATTGAAGAACTGACGACGATATAATACATCATTTTTTAGTCCATGCCAATAGGTCACATTGCCTTTTTTTATCTCACCTGGCACGGCATCATACATCACATACTGCTGAGCCTCGACTTCAGTAGAGACAGCTGACTCCCACGGATACTTTGTGTTAAAGCAAAGCTTCGAATAATTCCACATGCCGTGCTCATCCTTTTTATTCTTTACGACCTTACCAGTACGAAGAATGGTCTCGCCATTTGCCTGATGATTGGAAAAGCAAAGTGCCGGTCCATTTAATGCAGTCACCTTTGTACCCTTTTCGCCTAGTGTATCCCAAGTACCATTGTTTTCCTTTGCTGTCCAGAATGGATGATCAGCCGGAAGATGTAGGCACAAGAATGCCTTACCAAGCCAAAACGGTGATTCCGCGCAAGAATACCCTTGAACAAGTGGTGTAAACTGACCATAAAAGCCAAGAGTCGGAACGCCCTTGAATAAAAAGTCATCTCTTGTCAAAAACTGAAGCAGAGAACCAGAGGAAATACGTCTAGCAAGACCCGGATCGGCTGTGCTGTGATGTAGCATTAGGTTACCATCAAACGCACTTGTTGCTGCATTGCGGTAAATATTGCTTCTGCCCCACATGTTTGTAAAACCGTCGCGATCAAAAAAGTCGGCATAGCTTTCCATCAATTTATTGGAATGCTCCTCAAATTTTGCTGCAATATACGGCTGCTTCTCATAGCCATACCACAGATTCCATAAAGGAGCGTATACATTAAATGCCCAGCAAGAATAATAGTCAAATGAATGGCCATCGCGATACCAGCCATCTCCTGCATAGTAAGCTAAAATACTCTGAGCATGGTCGAGCATGATCTCCTCGTCGATCTCATAGCCTTCCATATCCAAAAATGCCATATCCAGCATATTAAACAGACGCCAGTTCTGCGGAACTGTATTTCCATCTGCATAGCCTCTCAGAAACTCAGCGATAACATCCTTTTCTTCCTTTGTATAGGTGTCCCAAATTTCTTCCTTGCACACCCACAGACAGATGACAAGTGCACAGGTCTCTACTGTCTGCTGGAAAGCTCTGTTATAATCGCCTGACATTTCCTGCAGCTCCTCATAACGACCTACCGATACCGGATCGCCCTTTGTGCAGGCGCGAAGAACCTGAGCCTTATAGTAATCACGAATCGAATAGCCACACAGATTTAAGTTTGGATTGTTGTGAATTAACGGTGCAGCGATGAAAAACGAACGCGCCAGTCCCTCAAAATATTCGGCCTTAAACTCCCAAATCGCGTCAGCACTGTGTGGGTAAGTCACCTTTGTCTCCTTACGAGGCATCACAACTGGATCCTCAAAATGAGCGATGTTTTGGAACACACCCTCCAGCAAATATTCGCCAGCTTCAATCCAAGACTGTCTTGTCAGTCCTGTGTATGGACTCAATGTATAGTCCAATGTTTTCGGTACAAATGCCATGATAAATTCCTCCCATTTCTTCAAAATATTGCTGAGAACATTGTAGCATACTAGGGAAAAAAATACCATTGGCAAAAGCAGTTTTTACTGGTATCATAGAAATACGAGTTACGAAGTAACCGAGCAATTCGTAGGTATCAACCCCAAAATAAGAAAAAAGAATGGAGACTATTTATGCTTAGACAAATTATACATATTGATGAAGAAAAATGCATTGGCTGCGGTCTGTGCGCTGATGCCTGTCACGAGGGCGCCATTGGAATGGTGAACGGAAAAGCAAAGTTAATGAGAGAGGATTACTGTGATGGACTTGGTGATTGTCTTCCGGCCTGTCCTGCTGATGCAATCTCTTTTGTGACGCGCGAAGCCCCTGCCTACGACGCTGCTGCAGTAGAAGCAGCGAAAGCAAAGAAGGCTGCAAAAAGCACGAATTTTAAATTGACTAGCGAGCCTACTCACACTGGATGCCCTGGGTCTCGTGTTCAGTCTTTCACACAAGCACCAGCTCATACAGGATGTCCTGGATCTGCTGCAAAATCTTTGCAGTCAACAGCTTGCCCTGGATCTGCTACCCGTGATTTATCTGAAGTTGGCTCCTCTGCCCTGTCCCAGTGGCCGATTCAAATTAAGCTTGTTCCAGTCAATGCACCTTATTTTAACGGTGCTGATCTTCTTGTTGCTGCTGACTGCACAGCCTACTCCTACAGCCGTTTCCACGAGGATTTTATCAAGGGTCACGTGACTTTGATTGGCTGTCCAAAGCTCGATGAGGGCGATTACAGCGAGAAGCTGACAGAGATTTTTGCATCCAATGAAATCAAGAGCATTCATCTGGTTCGTATGATGGTTCCTTGCTGTGGTGGACTGGCAAGGGCAGTTGAAACTGCGATTGCAGCCTCAGGCAAAAAAATTTCTTGCACAATCACCACGATTTCTCCGCAGGGTGAGATCGTCCGCACAGAAACACTTTAATTAGGAAGGATTTTTTCTATGTCTTGTATCAACACTCCTTTGCACAATGAACTTCTTGGTGCCGTGATCGGCCTTGCCCGCACCTGTGCAAACAATCCAAAAACCGATGACACTGACCGTCTTTTGTTCACAGCACTTCGCGTTTGTGCAAACGAAGCTGCTACCGAGCAGATGCTGACCGCAATGATTCGCCGTGTCAACGAAGAAAAGGCAGTCATCTCACCAGGCTGTGCGACCTGCACAGCCCGCTGTGGCAACACCGATAACTACGATATGTCTCTTTTATGGAATGCTGAGGAAGAGATTAAAAATGCAAAGCTTTCCATCTTAGAAAATGCGCAGTTACTCGCTGAACATCTCATGCAGCTAAAAAGCGAGGAGATTCCCGAAGGAACCATTCCTCGCCTGTATCACGCTCTTTTTATGGTGAAGGAAGATTGGGACGCAGAGCCTCTACGAGAGCTTGCTGAATCGTTGTCTCTATAGATTAAAAAAAGCCCTAAGACAGATGTTATCAGATTGTGACGATCTGATTCTTCTGCCTTAGGGCTTTTACTTTCTATTTTAAATAGATTACTTTACCTCTTGAACAACCCCGCCCGACGGGTCGGACGAGGATTCCGTTGCAGCCGTCAGGA
>CAUCWU010000356.1 GCA_958446555.1 uncultured Lachnospiraceae bacterium
AACTGGTCAGAAGGAACTTATCTGGAAAGTGATCTAAAAAAACTAAACGAAAAACAGACAACAATTGAATTGTCAGCCCAGACAGCAATTTTAAAACAACAAATCGGAACACTTGTTAAAAAACGTGGGTTTGAATTAGTGGAACTGTCATTTGACACAGACGCAGAAGAAAACATCATTCAGATCAATAGCATTGTCCAAAAGATAGAAAATTCCAACAAAACAGATCAATCTGTAAAAGCCAACTATAAAGGGGTGTCTTACGGCGAAGAAATCGAACCAGTCCAAGCTCTAAAGCAATATTTAAGCGACGAACTGTCAACAACTTGTAAAATTTCGGTGGAGATATGTGAGAAATAATTATGAAATCAAAATGGCTTTGTGAATTCAAAAAGATTGGCTTTATAAGACTGGGTCTTTTGGCAGTCGCTGTGGTCATCCTTGTGGTCTGCTCGCTGCCGCAAAAACAGCCAAGCAGTGAAAGTCGGACAAATCTAACATCCAACTACCAAAGTGGAAATTCAAATGTAAGTACAGAATCAGATTCTGCTCTGTTTTCCTATGAGCATGCGCTTGAAAAGCGCCTTAAATCAATTCTAGGTGAGATGGAGGGTGTCACCTCGGTTGACGTGATGATCACGCTCTCATCCACTGCAGAAAAGGTGCTTGAAAAATCTGTTCAGCTTGAGGAAAACAAGGAGCAGATGCAAAAAGGAAGTGGAGACACAGCAGAAAAAAGCACCAGTAGCAGTTTGACGAAAAATAGTGAGGCGCTTTTAACAGGAGGTTCTTCTGGATCAGACCCATATGTGTTAAAAGAAATCAGTCCGTCTGTTCAAGGTGTTGTTGTCGTTGCAGGTGGACAGATTACCAAAACAAAAATCAGTGAGATCAGCGAGGCTGTTCAGGCATTATTTGGCATAGAGGCGCATAAAGTTAAGGTAATAGAAAAGAAATCTCAGGCGGAGGAAGCAAAGTGAAGCGGATCATGAGGAAAAATCAGGTGATTATCACCGTGCTTGCAGTGATGATTGCAATTGCCGGATATCTAACCTATGCCGGAAAGGTGGATGTTGCAAAAGGACGTGGCAGTAGTGCAAATGCAGATGATGCGAAAGAGGCAATTTCAGAATATGACAGCTACATAGCGGGCAGTCTATCTAGTACACAGACGGCAAAAAATGATGCGGAGGGATCAAAAGCAGAGGATGCGACAAACGTACAGCCAGTAAACGAGGCAGCAAACGAAACTGGCAATGAAAATGAAGCTGTGAATGGCGTCGTAAATGATGTAGTAAATGAAGCTGGCACAGATGCAGCACTTACCGATGCCAAGATCACAGATGGGGAACTTACCGATATCGAAAGTTTGGATCAAGACATTGATGATCCGGGAAAAACTGTGCTTGCAAATGGACTCACTGTGTCAGACTATATGGCACAGACAAAGCTTGCAAGAGAGCAGTCAAGAGGCAAAAACAAGGAGGACTTACTTTCCATTATTGACAGTGATACCGATGCCGAGCTTGATAAGCAGGCTGCGATTGATGCGGTTGTGAAGCTGACCAATTATAGTGACAAAGAAAATGCGATGGAGACACTTTTAAGTGCAAAAGGCTTTGAAAATTCGATTGTCAGCATGACCGATGATGCAGTTGATGTGATCATCTGCAAGGATAATTTGACTGATGCCGAGCTTGCACAGATAGAGGATATTGTAAAGAGAAAAGCAGATGTGAATGCATCACAGATTTGTGTTACATTGATGGGGTCTATGAAGAGTGAATAAATTTCTTTACAAAAGCCGTTCAATTTGTTATAATACAAAAAGGTAAAACGATAGATAGAAATAGAGGAGGTACCGTTGTGGGATTGGAATCAGAATCTGGAGAAGTTACTATTCCTGTAGAGGAGAGCACCGGAGAGATCAAGATTGCGAACGATGTAGTAGCAACAATCGCAGCACTTGCAGCGACTGAGATTAAAGGTGTCGCACATTTGTCCGGCTCCCTGACGCACGATGTCATTGCAAAGCATTCCAGCAAGAATCTTTCCAAGGGCGTTGCCGTTACAGTTGAGGATAAGAATGTATCTGTGCAGATTTCGCTTGTCATTGAGTACGGATGTAGCGTACCGGTTGTGACAGCAAAGGTACAGGAGCGCGTTAAGTCCGCGATTGAGAATATGACCGGACTTGAGGTTACAGAAGTAAAGATTACGGTTGCCGGGGTTGAGATGTAAAATAACAGGCAAGAAACGAGGTAAAATTTGAACCGCAGACAGTTACGTGAATACACGTTTAAGTTATTATTTCATGCAAATTTTTATAATAAGGAAGAGTTGAGCGAGCAGGCCGACAATTATTTGGAGGAATGCATGTATCCGGAGGATGGTCAGCTGCTTCTAATCGAGAAGGAAAAGGAGCAGCTCGAAGAGCGCTTTTCTAAGATCGTAGAGAAGCTTCCAGAGATTGACGAGGAGATCACCAAGGCGGCAGAGGGCTGGAAGCTTGGTCGTATGAATAAGGTTGATTTGTCCATCATTCGTCTGGCAGTCTATGAGTTAATGTTCGACGAAGATGTTCCGGGAAAGGTAGCCATCAACGAGGCTGTCGAGCTTGCCAAGAGCTATGGCGGAGATGAGTCGCCGCAGTTTGTAAATGGTGTGTTGGCTAAGCTTGTGCATAAGCATCCGGAGCTTGCTTAATGGCATCTGTCTATACAGTTGCACAGGTTACATCCTATATCAGTCATTTGTTTGAAGAAGATTTCGCCCTGAAGAGGATTTCCATTCAGGGCGAGATTTCTAATTGCAAAAAACACACAAGCGGACATCTGTATTTCACATTAAAGGATGCAGAGAGTACACTTTCGTGCGTGATGTTTGCAAGAGAAAGGTCGAAGCTTACATTTTCACCGACTGAGGGAATGCGCGTGATCGCGAAGGGCAGTGTGCGCGTTTACGGTCGTGATGGCGTATATCAGCTGTATGTGACAGAGCTTGAGACTGCAGGTGTAGGTGAATGGTTTCGCTTGTTCGAAGAGAGAAAAGCTGAGTTTTTAGAGATGGGCATGTTTGCTGACGAATACAAAAAGCCGATTCCGCAATTTGCAAAGACAGTTGGCATTGTCACAGCCAAAACTGGAGCTGCAATTCAAGATATCATTCATATCTCCCATAGAAGAAATCCATATGTGCAACTTGTTTTGTATCCGACTCTTGTTCAGGGGGCATCAGCGGCTGAACAGATTGCAAAAGGAATTGCCTATTTGGACACGCTTGGCCTTGACGTGATCATTGTCGGGCGAGGTGGAGGCTCGATCGAAG
>CAUCWU010000357.1 GCA_958446555.1 uncultured Lachnospiraceae bacterium
CCTTCTAAAAAATTGTATTCATGTACTCGTTACCTTTATCTGCACCGAGTGGGGTCTCATAACCTAAATTAGAGAGTCCCATCTTTTAGTAAACTTTCCGCATAGTACACAGTCTGCATCGCATCTTTGCCATAGTAGTCGGCTCCGATCATATCTGCATACTCCTGTGTCAGTACGGCACCGCCGACGACAATCTTACACCACGGAGCGGCTGCCTTGACCTGGCGAATGGTTTCTTCCATATTGACAACTGTAGTGCATGGGTCTCGACTACCTTCTCTACGACAGTTTCCGGCGGCACATCTTTTCCAAGATCAATGACATCGTAGCCGTAGTTTTCCAACAGCACGCGCACAATATTCTTTCCAATATCGTGAATGTCACCCTTAACAGTTGCGATGATAACTGTACCCTTGTTTTGCTGGTTGCCACCCTTTGTCTCCATAAACTCCTTGACTGCAGCAAAGCCAGACTTCGCTGCCTCTGCACTCATCAAAAGCTGTGGCAAGAACATCGTTCCCTTCTCAAAGCCTTTACCAACTGTGTCAAGTGCTGGTACCAACTCAGTGTTGATGATCTCAAGAGGCTCTTTTTCCTCTAACATCTTCTTGGTTACTTTGTATGCCTGATCCTTAAAGCCCTTGATGATGCAAGTCTTTAGATCCATGCTGCCGGATGTGCTTCCAGCTGCTGGAGCCTTTTCTGCTGTTGCCTTTACTGTTGTAGAAACCACCTTCATTGCCGAATATTTCTCGACATAGGATAGACACTGATTGTCAAAGCCACCGAGTACACGGAAGGTATCATAGGACTGCATCATGGCCTGTGAATTTGGGTTGATGATTCCGGCTGAAAGACCTGCCTGCATTGCCATTGTAAAGAATGCAGAGTTGATCACTTCACGCTGAGGCAATCCAAATGAAATATTGGAGACACCAAGTACGGTGCGACCACCCTGTGCCTTGATACGGCGAACCGTTTCCAGTGTGACATTTGCAGAATTGCTGTCAGTACTCATTGTCATTGTCAGCGCATCAATTACGATGTCCTTTCTCGCAATTTTGTAGCTTTCACCAGTCTTATAAATCTTCTCTGCGACAGCCAGACGACCCTCTACGGTGTCCGGAATTCCGTCCTCATCGAGTGCCAATCCAACTACAACACCGCCGTATTTTTTTGCCAACGGGAATACCTGCTTCATGATCTCCTGCTTTCCGTTTACAGAGTTGATCATCGGCTTTCCGTTATAGATACGAAGTGCCTGCTCCATCGCCTCCATATTGGTGGTATCAATCTGAAGAGGAGCATCTAGGATGCTCTGAAGCTCATAAACCGTCTCCTTCATCAACGCTGGCTCATCAATCTCTGGCAATCCAACATTGACATCCAAAATCTGTGCACCAGCATCCGTCTGCTTTACACCTGCCTCTAGGATATATTCCATGTTGCGGTCACGAAGTGCCTGCTTAAACTTAGATTTTCCAGTCGGATTGATGCGCTCTCCAATGATCATCGGCATCTTTCCTAACTCAACTGCATGAGAATAAGAAGAAACCAATGTCAAATTTTTATCGGTCAGTGGCTTTGGCGTACAATCCTTACATGCGTCAACGAGTGCTTTAATATGAGCTGGTGTAGTTCCACAGCAACCGCCCATCAGCCATGCACCATCTGCGGCAAAGCACTTCATATCCTCTGCAAACTCAGCCGGATCGACATCATAGACGGTCTTTCCATTCTCACTTCTTGGAAGACCAGCATTCGGATTGATGATCAGTGGAATTGAAGCACTTGCAGCCAAACGCTCAAAGATTGGCTTCATCTGTTTTGGTCCAAGTCCGCAGTTCATACCAAATGCATCTGCGCCAAGTCCTTCTAGTAGTGCCGTCACTGCCTCTGGTGTTGCACCGGTCAACATCTTGCCATTCTCACCAAAGATGACAGTTGCCATAACCGGAAGATCACTGTTTTCCTTTGCGGCAAGCATTGCTGCCTTTAGCTCGTAGGTGTCGCTCATCGTCTCGATCAAGATCAAATCGGCACCTGCTGCCGCTCCTGCCTTGATGGTTCTTGCAAATACTGCTACAGCATCCTCGAAATCCAGTGTTCCAAGCGGCTTTAACAGCTTTCCAGTCGGTCCAATATCAAGTGCCACATAGCCGTCTTTTCCAGTCTCCTCGACTGCAAGCTTTGCATTCTGCACGCCCTTTGTCACGATCTCTTCCAGATTATCCGGAAACTTTAATGAGTTTGCACCAAAGGTATTCGCCAAAATAATATCTGCACCAGCATTTAAATAATCGCGATGCAGCTCTCTTATAATATCAGGATGTTCTAGGTTCCAATTTTCCGGCAGCTCACCAGCCTCAAGTCCACGAGCCTGTAAAAGCGTACCCATGCCACCGTCAAAAAAGATCATTCTCTTTCCCAGTTCATTTAAAATATTTTTCTTCATAAAATCTTTGTCCTTTCAGAATTGCTAAGTTTCTCGCAATTGAGCAATTCGTAGGTATCAGGTATTTTTACTCATCGCGTCTGAACGTGCAATCTTTCTTTGAACAGACTTCACAGCCTTCAATCGTACAGCCAATTCGAGTCCGGCTTAGTCCCATCAGTGCTGTAACTGATTTTTCTGGCTGCATCACACCGCCCTCTGACAAGAAAAGACCTATTGTCTTTTGCGCATTTAACACGCGCAAGAAATCTGGCTGAATCGTAAGAGAGAGGTCACCATAACCCGGGCTGTAACGAGGCCGCACAAACAATCCTTCTTTTGCAACCTCTTCTTCAATCTGTCTCTGGCACTCGTTGCAATAAGTTTCAATCGCCTCTGCAGCAGTGGCCTGCAACACAGCTGCCTTTGTGATGTTTAATTTCAGATAGCGCTCCATCAAGCGATCCACCTCATGACCAAGTGTTGCCGCAAAAAAGATCACTTCATCGCAATCCTTTAAATTGCGCTCCAAACTTTTGCTGATGAGCATTACGCCCTCTGCCTGCATTTTTCCCTCTTCAATATGGGTAAGAGGCAAACGTCTATAGATATGGCGAGGCTGGGCAATTCGCCCAACCTCCTCCATACACTGATGAATTAGCGTAATTACCTGCTCATCCGGCTGTATTTTTTTGTAGCCTAGATATCGAATGATTTCGCGCTCTCGCATTTTTCCAGGCTCAATCATTTTAAGATCTCCGAAAGATTCTTCTGAATGCCAGCTGCAATCTGTGGCTTATTCATGGAATAAACATGAATGTGATTGATTCCGTTTGCAATCAAGTCAATGATCTGATCAGTTGCATAGGCAATACCAGCCTGCTCCATTGCC
>CAUCWU010000358.1 GCA_958446555.1 uncultured Lachnospiraceae bacterium
ACATAATGGAACATAACATCTTTAAATGAAATGTCTCCCTTTAGGGTTCCAACATTGACGGCATCCTTCTCATCAACGATATCTGGCTCGACATTCATAATCTCAAGGAAGCGCTCGTAACCGGAAGCACCATTTTGGAACTGCTCAGTAAAGCTGACAAGACGCTTGATCGGATCAGTAAAGTTATTGATGTATAACATAAAGGTAACCAGATCGGAAACCTCTAATGTTTTGTTGGTTAAGAAAACGGCACCTGCTACAACAACGACTATTGTAACTAGTGTTGTAAACACGCCCATACCAGAATTATAGATACCCATGATCTTATAGGCTGACTTTTTACTCTCTAAGAATGCATGGTTTCCATTCTGGAACTTGCCCATCTCAGCCTCTTCGTTTCCGAAGCCTTTGACAACACGCACACCAGAAAGACTATCCTCGAGCTGTGCATTGATATCTGCAATTTTATCACGGTTTCGTTTAAAAGCTCTCTTTAATTTGCCATTGTAGACATAAGCAAAGGCAAGCATAAATGGAAGGCTCGCTGCTGCACATAAAGCGAGTCCAGTATGGATATTTAGCAAAATGATCATTGTTCCGACAAACTTGATGATCGAGATTACAACATCCTCTGGGCCATGATGGAACAACTCACTGATGTCAAACAAGTCGTTTGTGACTCTTGACATCAGCTGACCGACCTTTTGATTATCAAAGAAGCTGAAAGATAATTTCTGATAATGATCAAAAATCTCGGTTCTCATGTCGGTTTCCATCTTTGCGCCCATGTTATGGCCAACAGTTGCAATAAAATAGTTACAGACAAACTCAACTGCAACTAGCCCAATCATCACAACTGCCAATAGGGCGATCTCTTTCATCGCCTTGCTTGGCTCCTCGTAGATGACGGTTCCTGTAATATAGCGTACTACCATTGGGATAATCAGTGTGACTGCCGCTCCCAATATGGCAAAGAACATATCTGCCACAAAGCTTCCCAGATAGGGCTTATAATAGCGCGCAAATTTTTTCCATTTGTTTTCTTTCATCTGTTCTCTCTTTCATAATACAAATAAAAACGTCATAGGACGGAGTTTTTGACTCTTAACAGTCGTTTTTCTCCGTCCCGTATTCCTATTGTGTTATTTTAAAACCATCTTTGCTGATCCATAGATACCAGCATCATTTCCAAGCTCTGCAAGTACAACCGGAACCTTGTTATCCCCAGCAATGGTTGCAAACTTGTGATAGTACTTTGTGATCACGTCAATTAAGATCTGACCTGCCTTTGATACACCACCACCGATAACAAATACGTCTGGATCAACTGTCAGTGCAACGGTTGCAACAACCTGTCCAAGATATTTGCCCAGTGTCTCCACTGCCTTTAAAGCTAAGCTATCGCCAGCCTTCGCTGCATCAAATACATCCTTTGCGGTGACATTCTCAAGAGAACGAAGTGAGGATGCCTCATCAGTTGTGCTAAGAAACTTATTTGTGATACGAACCACGCCAGTTGCTGATGCATACTGCTCCAGACATCCATGATTACCACAGTTGCAGGTTGCCTCCTCATCTGGATTTACCGTGATGTGACCAAGCTCGCCGCCTAAGCCTCTGTGGCTCGGTGCGATCTCACCATTCATGATGATGCCGCCGCCAACACCAGTTCCCAGTGTCAACAAGACAACATCCGAGTAGCCTTCGCCGCCGCCCTTCCACATCTCACCAAGAGCTGCTACGTTTGCGTCGTTTCCTGCCTTTACCGGAATGGACAACAGACTGGACAATTCTTCTGCCGGGTTCTTGTCCTTCCATCCTAAGTTTACACAGACAGATACATAACCGTTATCCATGGTCGGTCCTGGAACACCGATTCCTGCTCCGGCTACATCATCCTTTGCGATGCCTTTTTCTGTCAACTTTGCCTCTACAGATGCTGCGATATCACCAAGTATGTGCCCGCCTGCATTTTCCTTTCTGGTTGGGATCTCCCACTTATCAAGAAGTGCACCCTCTGTCGTGAAAAGTCCAAGCTTTACAGTTGTTCCGCCCACATCAATTCCAAAACAATATTTTTTCATATCCATCCTCCGTCAAGTTAGATTTTTAGCCGCAGACAATGACAGGTTCTATTTTGTCCACAACTAGCATTGTTAAAAGTATATCATAGTATTTTTTTGTTTTCAATGGATTATCACAATTTAAACAGTTGCATTTTTTTGTTGCTTCTACTATAATAGCGGCAGCAAACAAGAATAAGAAAGGACAAACGCCATGAGCATGCATGCTAGACCTGCGAGAGATCGCTATTTCAATGATTTTTTTCGCTATATCAGTAAATCCGGCCAGTTTGACAAGACAAAGCAGTTCATCCAGCACGGTGATACCAGTGTGTACAGCCACTGTGTTGCAGTTGCCTATGTAAGTCTATGGTTCTCGTATCGACTTCACCTGTCTGTCTCCAAGCAAAGTCTTTTGATGGGTGCATTTTTACACGACTATTTTCTCTATGACTGGCATGAGAAGGACCCCAGCCACAGACTTCACGGCTTTACTCATCCAAAAAGAGCACTGACAAATGCAACTGCAGACTGGAATCTAAGCACCCGCACCCAAAATATTATTTTGCGTCATATGTTTCCGCTGACCCCGGTTCCACCGACCTGCCGCGAAGCTTGGCTTGTATGTCTAGCTGACAAAGCATGTGCACTGGCTGAAACCTTTCATATGTCCGAACAATTTTTTGCAAGTATTGATTATCCATATGACATCAAAAACCCCAGACCATGGTAGGACCAGGCTGGGGCTCTATTATGGGGTCAGGCACAGATAAACTGGCGTTTATCGTGAACTGACCCCAGTTCTGGATGTTTAGCATAGAGTTTGTTTCTTTATAAATCCAACACCAAGCGGATCTGGTCCGGTGTGCACACCAATCGCCGCTCCGATCTGGAAAATCGGGCATTCCTTTTCGGTCAATGCTCCGTTAAGTGACGCAAGCACCTGCTTTTGAAATGCAACTGCTTCATCGTAATCGTATCCGAAGCCCACACACAGCTGCCACTTCTTCATATCAATATTTTCTTCCTTAATATACTGCTTTAACAACTCAATTGTCTTAGTCAGAGAAGCTTTTCTGCCTCTGCTGATACCAGAATTATAAATCTCGCCATCCTTCAAGGTGATTAATGGCTTAATGCCAAGCACTGACGCTGCCAATCCGGACAACTTTCCGATACGACCACCATGCTTTAAATAATCGATGCTTCCGATTGTAAAGAAAATTCGACCGGTCTCGCGGATGGAAAGAAGCTCTTTTACG
>CAUCWU010000359.1 GCA_958446555.1 uncultured Lachnospiraceae bacterium
GGAGGATATTCGCTTGCAGGCTTGTTTTCACTTTGGTCTATGTATCAATCAAAACGGTTCTATGCGGTGGCTGCCGTTTCTCCATCTGTATGGTTCCCTGGATGGATCGAATATGCAAAAGAACATATGCCTTATGCGAAGAAAGTCTATCTTAGTCTCGGCGATCGAGAGGAGAAAACGAAAAATCGCGTGATGGCAACCGTGGGCGATCATATTCGAATGATGCCAGAAATTTTGAAAGCATCAGACATAAGAGAGTGCATACTAGAGTGGAACAGAGGAAATCATTTTCAAAATGTGTCAGAACGAATGGCAAAAGGCTTTGTGTGGATTCTTGCTCAGTGCGAAGAATGATTAAAATGTCGCTCACTTATGGTGCTGCATGAATGTCTGTAAATGCGAACCAATGCTCGGTCTGGTAAATATAAAAATATATGCGAAGACTGTCGCAGGATTTATGAAAAATCATGGATTCTGCGATAGTCTTTTTTATTTGTCTTGAGTTGAAGGATTGACAGAAAAAAATTTTTTGATATAATAATAACATAAAAGTAGCATAACTTATTATAGAAAGAAAAAACGACCAAGCGAAAGTTTACTGAACCTCTAGATTTTCGAAATTAACTGTGGAAACTTTAAAATTATGATGAGAAAGGAGAATTTCTATGAAAAGTGATGTGCAAAGCGAAAAGAAAAGGGAAACTGAGGGCATAATCGAAAACAAAAATGGAGCCATAAGCGATGGAAAACGAAAACATCGCCGCAATTCGGCAGAAAAAATTCTCGCAAAGCAAGAAAACTATACATTCAGCAAGGAAGATCTTCTTTTACTGGATCAGTGGGAAAAGACATTGAAAAATAGACGCACACGCTCAACTTATATCGGCGCAATTTTGATGGTATGTGATTTCTATAAGAAGCCAATTCATGAAATTGAGCCGCAAGAGTGGGTTTCATATGTCAATAAAACGATGCCAGATCAAATTGTAATGAAGGAGATTTCGGTTTCAACATCGCGCATTCGCTATTATGCCATTATCGGATTTTTAGATTTCTATGGAATGCAGTATCCAGAGTATGCGGAGTTGGAAGAGCAATTTTTAAATCCGGCACATGCGCCGACACCGAAGGTAAATAAATATCCGACGGCGGCTCAAATGGCAGCAATTTTGCAATCCATGAAAAAGACAGATTTGCAAGTGTATATCGCAGCTCTTCTTGCCTATGAGTGTGCACTTGCACCGAGTGAAATTATTGAGCTTCAAACCGATGATTTTATTCGAAATACAGAGGATGGAACGTGTGTTTTGTCAGTTCCGGGAAAAGCGAAACGTCTGATTGTTATAAGAGAGGATTTGATGACAGAGATTGAGCATTTCTTTTCTGTTGGAGGTTATTACGGTGATGATTGGCTTTTGCATAATAAATATGGTGGGCAGATGCGCGCATCAGTTCTACAGAGGGCATGTCGAAAGGCACAACAATCGGCAATTGACTCAGGTGTTATCTTAGAGCCATATTCGCTAATTTCGATTCGAAGTGCAGCAATCCATCGCTTTCTAATGTCAGATGGCGCGAGAGGGACAAGTACAGCCCAGTATGCAGGTATTAGTGAAGCATATGCGTTTCAGATGCAAAGTGTCGGACTCTCATCAGCTGTACAACTTCCTGGAACGAAGCGCGGCTATACAATTTCGGATTTGATGGATCCTGAGAATGTCAAAGACGAAAAGCAAAGGGATGAGAAGGACGATAAAAAGAAGAAAGAAAAGAGAGGATGATTGAAATGGGGCAAAGTGAAGTACAAAAAGAAAGTCAGTGGGATAAAATGCTTAGGATCAAGACGACAGGGCGTGATGACAGTCATGCAGATGCCTATTGCTATCCATATGAGCCAACACCATATTGTGTATTAGAACGATTGGCGAACAGTGGCTTAATACAAAAAAAGCAAAAGCTTCTCGACTATGGAACTGGGAAGGGGAGAGTGTGCTTTTTTCTTTCCTATCAGACAAAATGTCAATCGATTGGAATTGAATATGATGAACGAATCTATACCAGTGCTCAGGAAAATAAAAAACAGGCTGCATCTGGTGGAAGAGTTCAGTTTGTACTGGCCAATGCAGCAGATTATGAGGTGCCATCTGATGTCAGTTTTTGTTATTTCTTTAATCCATTTTCTGTGGAGATTTTAAAGAAAGTAGTAGCACGAATTTTAGATTCTTATTATGAGAATCCGAGACCCATCCAATTATTTTTCTATTATCCGTCAGATGAGTATGTCAGCTGGCTGATGACACAAGAGGAGTTGATGTTTGCCGATGAGATTGATTGTATGGACTTGTTTGGTGGCAACGATAGTAGAGAGAAGATTTTGATATTTGAAGTGGGGTAATGTGTGACATTTAAGAGTCAATAGAGAGTTAAAAATGTTGAGTTAAAAGAAATTGATTTTAACTTAATATTTAGAAATAACATAAAAGTAGCATAACTTAATAGGTATAAAAATTCCACCCCAAAATTTTCTCTCTAAAATACACGCATTCACCTTTCAAACCCACAAATATGGCTACAGCACAGTTACACATGAACATACAAAAACAAAAATCTAAACTACAAAATAAAAAACGAAAGGAAACTTATGAATATTCGAAAACCAGAATACTATGATAAATTTGTCTGTATTGCAGACAGTTGTCCAATCACCTGTTGTCGTGAGTGGAAAATTGGGGTTGATGATGAGACAAATCAAAAATGGAAAGGAATAAAACCGCCAGAAGGAGTCTATCCCGTTCGCAAAAATCTGAGCCAATATACAGGAAAAAAGGATGGTGCACGCGTGATTGCACTAAATAAAAAGCATTTATGTCCATTTTTGAATGAAAAGAAACTATGTAGACTTGTCTGTAATTTTGGCGATGATATTTTATCAGAAACTTGCCGTATATTTCCGAGAGAAGTACACACATTTGACGATCAAAAAGAGTTTTTCTTGATGCCATCTTGTCCAGCAGTGATTGATCTGATGAGAGATAATCCAGATTGCAAGTATATAGATGAGATAGAAATTCAAGAGCACACTTCTGAAAAAGGCAATGATACTGACCAAACTGCTAAATTGAACGAATTAACAATTCTTCGAAAGGCACGCAGTATTTTTTCTGATTGGATGAGAAGAAAAGAGTACACTCCTTCAGAAAACTTAAAGCATATTTTCTTTGCTGCACTTGAGCTTTATCGTATTTTACAGGAGGGCCAATCATCTTCTATTCCGCCCAACGCACCACTTGTCTGAAATCCATATTGCCTAAAACAAAGAACACC
>CAUCWU010000360.1 GCA_958446555.1 uncultured Lachnospiraceae bacterium
ACCACAAACTCTTCAACCTGATCGTTCTGTAGCTCTTTGGGATTGAACTGCCAACCAGCTTTGCTCAGCTGAGAGATGAGACAATTCCGGCATTAGAGAAAGAGGGAATTGAAGTTTCCGCATGTCTGATGAATTTGCCAGGTTATCCGTTCCAGTATTTCTTTAATGTTGCTTCTACCGGATTTATCAATACACTTCAGGGAGAGGCATGGCAGAATCAATTTATAAATGGCGAGGTAAAAGCATCTGAAGCTTTGCAGTCAAGTATTGACTATTTTCAAGAGTGGATTGACTGTGGCATGATCAATGAAAATTATGGAATAGTGGAAAACAGTGAGCTGTTAGCACATTTTGAGGAAGGAAATACTGCCTTTTTATTAGGTGGAATGCAGAAATTCTCCCAGAATGAAGATGGAAGTGGAGATCAGTATGGACTCATGCCGTATCTTTCTGAAGATGGAAGCAAAAATGTATATATTACCAACAACACACGTTTGTACGGATTAAACAAAGATCTGGAACAAGAAGGAAATGAGCAGAAGTTGGAAGATGCGATGCATGTTTTGGAAGTAATGTCAACAAATGAAGGATGTAACGCTTTAATAGGAGATGTAATAACCAGCATGTGGTCAATAAAAGGATATAAGGTGTCAGAAGAATCACCATATGCCGATGCAATACAGAAAATTAACAATGGCTACATGGCACCATTGATTTATAATGGATGGGAAGGGTACAGCGTTTCGTTTGGCGAGGCAGTGCGTTCTTGGGTAGAAGGAAAGCAGACTGGAGAAGAGGCAGTTGCCGTATTAGATGAGGTGCAACAGCAGAAAAAGGAAAGCGGAACGACTTATTATGGTGAAGCAACAGAACTACTTGATACGACGCAGGCAGCACAGTTAAGCGGTCAGATCTTTTTGGAAGCAACAGGTGCAGATGCAGCACTGATTTCCTATAATATTTATCAACCTGAAGTGCTGTCAAATCTTGAAAATGGATATGGTGCAAATGGACAGATCCTTCCAGGTAAGATGAGCGAAGAAGATATTACCATTTTCCTTCCGACAGGATGGTATGATACATTACAGACAGCAACTTTGACTGGAAACCAGATAAAACAGATGGCAAAGGACGGATGTGATCTGCGCGACAATGGTTATCCGTATCCATATGTACTCATGACAAAAGATGGAAGTGCATTAGAGGACGAGAACGAATATACAGTTGTGATTTGTGGTATTCCGAAAGCAATGAAAGAAAGCGGAAGCTTAAATCTTCAGGATACAGGAATTGTTGGATTGGATGCGGCAAAAGAATATCTTACAAAAGTAGGTGAGCTTTCGTCTGCAACATTGGATGATTATCTTGTACAGATTGTAGAATAAGCGTGTTTCAATTGGCTTTTCGGAGAAAGAGATGGAAAAAGAACGACAAAAAAAGAGTTTATTTTTAAGTAGAGCATTGTTCGGTATATTGGCATTGTTTCTATTGATTGCGTTAGTGGTTGGAAGTGTGTTTTTCAATCACTACACGAAAGAGCAGTTGTATCAGGAGGCAAACAGTCAGCTGACAGAAATCACAAGTCAGCTGTTTGAAAAATTGACAGTACAGTTGGATATCCAATGGGATTATTTGAATCATATGTTGGAACTTCGTGATCACGCATCAATTGCAACGAAACAGGAGCTTGTAGACTTTTTGAAAAAATGTGAGGAAACTTTAAACTTAACAAAGCAAAATCTTGTTTTTTATGCACTAGATGACAAAGGATATTATTACACGCATGAGGGGCAACAAGGCAGGTGGAGCAGTGCAACTGAGCTGTTGGACGGATCAGAACAAAAATGTTTTTTGGTTGCTGATTGGGTTACTAATGAGAATCAGATGGTGTTTGCCCATCAACTGGAAAATCAATTACAAATAGAAGGGACCAATGTCACATATTTTATGCTGCTTCGAAAGATGGATGATATCGCACCTTACTTTCGAAGCAGTGCTTTCCATAATCAGAATACCACTTATGTAATTGATGAGAATGGAAGCAAAATGTTTGAGGATACAGTGCTAACAGAACTTGATTTTCAAGGAAGAAATCTGTTTCGTTCATTAGAAAGACAAGTGTATCCACATAAGGGAAGTTTCGATGCTTGTTTAAAGGAAGCACAGGAAACAGGCTTTGTCTGCTCTGATATTACGGTTAATAAGGCAAATTATTATATGGTATTCAAGCAACTTTCCGGTTATAGCTGGTCAATGTTAATTTTTGTGCCAGAAAATGAGGTTGCTGCCAGCACGCGAGGTATGATTGAGTCCATGATTCGCGTATTCATTCTGATAATGAGCGTACTCATTTTGTGTTGCATTATTGCAGCACTGTTTGTAATAAAGTTCCGTAAGAATCAGGAGTTGCTGTTAGTAAAAACACAGAGTGAGGAAAAGCTTGCACAGGCAAACAATCAGCTAAAGGAAGTAAACGCAAGCTTAAAGGAAAGTAATCAAAAGTTAGAGAAAGCGCAAAATACAGTTGCTGAGGCTCTTGCAGCAGCAAAAGCAGCAAGCAAAGCAAAGGGTGACTTTCTTGCCAATATGTCACATGATATCAGAACACCGATGAATGCGATCATTGGAATGACGGCACTTATTGAGCATGACGCGGAGTCACCAGAGAAAATACGAGAGTATACAAAGAAGGTGAATAATTCCAGTCAGCATCTGCTAGGTCTAATCAATGAAGTGTTGGATATGAGTAAGATTGAGAGCGGAAAGCTGGTCTTAAATTCAGCTGAATTTGATTTAAAAGAACTTTTAGAGCAGGTGGAAGCGGGCTTTCGTCCTCAGATGAATGCAAAAGAACAAAAGTTTTCAATTACAACAAACCAGATCTCTCATAACTGGCTGATTGGAGATAATGTTCGCGTTCTTCAAATCTTAAATAATTTGCTTTCAAATTCTTTCAAATATACACCGACGAAAGGGCAGATTCGCTTAGATGTGGATGAATTAAAACAAACTTCTCATAACTATGCCAAAATTTGTTTTCGCGTCAGCGACAATGGAATCGGAATGAGTTCGGAATATTTAAGCCGAATTTATGATTCGTTTAGCAGAGAAGAAAGAACGACAGTCAATACAATTCAGGGAATCGGACTTGGAATGTCAATTGTAAAAAGCCTTGTTGATTTAATGGGTGGAAGCATTAGTGTAGACAGTATTCAGGGAAAAGGTACGCAATTTGTAGTGGTTCTGGATTTTAAAATTTCAGAAAGAAATGAAAAGCGAGAGGAAAAGCCGGAGACGGTTGAATTAGATGAGAATACAGGTTT
>CAUCWU010000361.1 GCA_958446555.1 uncultured Lachnospiraceae bacterium
TTTAGCGATAAGGCATTGGAAAAAGAGCTTGCAGAGGGCGGTTTCCAGTTTTCATCTGCAAACTCTATCAACATTGGTCGTCTGGTTCCACAGGTTGCTTACTATGCATATGCATACGCAAACCTGCTTCGCGATGGTGAGCTTTTGCCAGGCGAATTGTTAAATGTAGTGGTTCCGACTGGAAACTTTGGAAATATTTTGGCAGCTTACTATGCAAAGAATATGGGTGTTCCGATTGGTAAGTTAATTTGTGCATCCAACGACAATAAGGTTTTATATGATTTCTTTAGAAGTGGTAACTATGATCGAAACAGAGAGTTTATCTTAACAACTTCTCCGTCTATGGATATCTTAATTTCTAGTAACTTAGAGAGATTGATTTACCGCATTGCAGGAGATAATGCACAGGTAAATGCAGAGCTTATGGCGTCGCTTTCTAAGAATGGAAGCTATACAATCACTGCTGAGATGGCAGAAAGACTTGGCGATTTCTATGGAAATTATGCCAATGAAGCTGAGACTGCTGCACAGATCAAGAAGGTTTACGAGAGCGACGGTTATGTGATGGATACTCATACAGCTGTAGCCTCTGCCGTATATGAAAAGTACAAGGCTGAGACTGGCGATACCACCAAGACACTGATTGCATCGACAGCAAGCCCATACAAGTTTGCAAGAAGCGTAATGTCTGCAATTGACAGCAAGTATGAAAACGGTGAGGATTTTGCACTAATCGATGAGCTTTGCCGCATTTCAGGTGTAAAGATTCCAAAGGCAGTTGAGGAGATTCGCAGTGCAGAGATTCTTCACAATACAGTTGTTGACAGAGATGAGATGAAGCAGACCGTGCTTGATTTTCTTGGATTAAAGTAACATGATACTAGGGTCGAAAAGTCACAAGTTGATCATGCTTGCATGGAAAGCTATGACCTTTCGACCTAGGTATCATTAATAGATCACTCCGGAGGGAATATGGCGAGGATTCTTGTGGTAGATGACGAAGAGTACGACCGCATCAAAGGCTTTGAACTTGGAATTGACGATTATGTGGTAAAGCCGTTTTCACCGAAGGAATACGATTTAAGAGGAGTGGGGTATCGCTTTGATGATCGGATTTAAGAGAAAACATTTGAGCATTAAGTGGGGGATATTTGCCGGATTGATTGTCTTTCTGGCAATTCTCCTGCTTTTGCTGTTTTTACTGCAGACTGTCTATTTGGATGACATCTATAAAGCAGCAAAGAAAAATACATTAAACAGTGCAGGTGCAAAAGGACGAGCTTGGTGAGATGGAAACGATTGAGGCAGATACCAATGCTACCGACTCAATTGAGACTGATCATGAAAATCAAAATAAGACTCAAAATGAAATACAAAGCAAAATAGAACAGTCTTTGGATTCGATTACAGCAGAGTATGACATTGATATCCAAATTTCGATGGAAGATGGGACGCTTCTGTATAGCTCACTTCGGATGTATGAAAATCCTTACGATCAGTAAAACACCGTATCTCGTGATTCTAAGCGCTAGGTTGACACCGGTGAATGCAACAGTTCAGATGATTCGTCAGGAACTAATTTTTGTATCAATTGTGATGATTGTACTTGCACTGATTCTAGCGATGGTGATTTCTCGCCATATCTCAAAGCCGCTCAGTCAAATGAGCGAAAGTGCAAAGGAACTTGCAAAGGGGAATTATGATGTTGAGTTTCACGATCAAAGTAGTCTCGAGATCAGTGAACTTGGAAGCACGTTAAATTATACGACAAAACAACTCAAAAAGACCGAACAGCTTCAGCATGAGTTGATCGCAAATGTGTCGCACGATCTTCGAACACCGCTTACTTTGACAGCCCATTTAAAAGAAGTCGTGCAGAGAATTGATAGGATGGTTTCAGCAAATGAATTTGCGATAGAACTAGTTTATGACCAAGAGGTTTTAATAGAGGCAGATGAGTTTAAGATGGATCAAGTTGTCTATAATTTAATTAACAACGCAGTAAACTATTCAGGTGATTCAAGGCGGGTAATTGTGCGAAAGATTCTAGAACTTCACGGGGCTTCGTACGGAGTCGACAGTACACTTGGGAAAGGAAGCACCTTTTGGTTTTGCTGTAGAAGAAAATGGGAGGATATATGATAGAGGAAAATAAGTCTTCGATGAAAAACAGCGTCAGAAGACTCATTATTGCAGGACTTGGTATGTTGGTACAGATTATCTGGGTTGTAATCATTGTGATGCGGTTAAATGAGTATTCACAGATGATTACAATGATTACAACAGTAGTTGAGTTGGTACTTGTGCTTGCTGTCTATAGTATGGACACCAATTCTGCATTTAAGCTGCCATGGATTATTTTAATTACATTGGCACCAATTGTTGGAATTTGTGTATTTTTTTTGTTTGGCCGTTCAGGGGCGACAAAGAAGGTACGCATGCGTTATCGTAAAATTGATCAGAGATTGTTCGTATATCTAAATCAAGATCAAACTGTTATTGATGAGCTGTCACAAAAAGATGAACGATTGGCAAATGATTTTAAATATTTGTGGAAATGTGCGTCTAGCCCAGTTTACAAAAACACAGATGTGAAGTATTATGGAGATACTTGCGAGGCGATGGCAGCTCAGCTAGAGGATATGATGCAGGCAAAGCAATTTATTTTCTTGGAGTATCATGCAATCGAGATGGCAGAATCATTCCAGGCGCTCAGGAAGGTTTTGATGGCAAAGGCAAGAGAGGGTGTGGAAATTCGCGTTTTATATGACGATGCGGGCTGCATCGGCTTTTTGAATCCGCGCTTTATCAAATATATGGAGAGTATGGGCATTCAGTGCCGTGTATTCAACCCAATTATGCCAGTATTAAATATTTTTATGAATAACCGTGATCACAGAAAAATTACAGTTATCGATGGAAAGATTGGCTATACGGGCGGTTACAATTTGGCAGATGAGTATTTTAACATCACGCATCCGTATGGGCAGTGGAAGGATAGTGGAATCCGATTCGAGGGAGATGCTGTGCGCACAGCCACTGTTTTGTTTTTGGAAATGTGGAATGCACTTGAGGAGCAGGATACCAACTTTGAAAAATACCTTCCTGTATATCCGTATAAGGCAAAGGAGTCAGGATTTTTTGCACTCTACGGTGACAGCCCATTAGACAAAGAGCCGACTGGTGAGAATGTCTATATGAATCTGCTGCGCCATGCGAAAAAGTACATTTACTTTACGACACCATATTTGATTTTAAGCGATGAGATGACAAGAGAGTTGACTGGAGCCGCCAAAAGAGGCGTTGATGTAAGCATTATC
>CAUCWU010000362.1 GCA_958446555.1 uncultured Lachnospiraceae bacterium
CCCTCATTTAACAGTTCTACGCAGGTATGGCTGCCGATATAGCCGGCGCCACCGGTAACTAAAATCTTCATGATAACCCCATTTCTGCGCTGCTGCAATAAATAGTAGTATAGTTTTTTGATATCTTTATATCAATCGTGATATTGGGTCGAGAAGCTTCGGTTGCAGCGCTAACCGAACTTTCTTGCCGTACAAGGGAAAGCGTTTGTGAAAAGGTGTTTGTAGAAAGCACCTTGACTTTCCGTTACTTACAATTATAATGAGAGAGAGAAGGTATGGCAACAACTATTTTCGAAAAAACTATAACTATTTTGATTAGATACCAGAGTCGAAAGTACAAAAAGAGCAATGATATCTGCATGATAGAGATTTTGTGCTTTTGGCATCAGTGAGAATGATAGAGGAACCAATGCAACTAAAAATTAACAATGAAAAGAAGGAATTGAAATTTCACGGAAGCTTTGAGTTTCCGTTTTTTGTCAGCCATGAAGTGCTGTCAGATTATGAGAGAGGAGCATTTGCATGGCACTGGCATCCAGAGGTGGAGTTAACCTATATTGAGGAAGGCCAGATTGAGTATCAGGTAAATGACACGGTTTATTGTTTAAAGGCAGGAGAGGGCCTTTTTTGTAATGCCAATGCACTTCACACGGGTCATATGCTAAATCAGGGCGATTGTCGTTATCTTTCGGTGACGTTTCATCCACGAATGATCTACGGCTTTGAGGGAAGTGCTGTGGACAAGCGATATGTAGAGCCAGTGACAAGAAATGATTTGATTGGTGGACTACATCTTGTACCAAACGAAAAATGGCAACAAGATGTGTTGTCTCAAATTCAGAAATTAGTAGTTGGCTATGAGACACACACAAGTGGTTTTGAACTCCTAATTTGTCAGATACTTTTACAAATAGGGAATACACTTTATACAAACGTGTGGAGGGAAATTGAGTCCGATCCGTCAGTTCAGTACAAAGAAATTGATCGACTTCGAAAGACAATCACTTATATTCAAGAACATTATCATGAGCATGTGACGCTCGGAGCGATTGCAGAAAATGTAAATATCTGCACGAGCGAATGTTGCCGTTTTTTCAAGCGCCATATGAATCAAACGATCTTTGAGTATCTGCTTGAGTATCGAATTGAGAAGAGTTTGCCGCTTCTAATTAAGGGCGAGGAGAGTATCACATCGATTGCGCAGTCGGTCGGATTTTCGAATCCGGCATACTTTGGGAAGGTCTTTCATCAGGTCATGAGGTGCTCACCAAGCGCATATCGAAAGTCTTTCATTTCGAAGACACAGAAAGTATAGTCAGACGATATGACAAGATTTCCCCAAAGACATCATAATATTTTGCCGATATCCAGAACATGCCTTCGTATTGTGTGAAAAAACAGATAAAATTTTTTCAAAGTTGCAAAAGCACCCACTACAACTGTAAATTCGCTAGACACCAAATACAGTATAAATACATTGACAAAAGCACAAGATGTTGTATAATGAGGAGGAACATCTTAATAAGGGGGCTGCAAAATGAAGATTATTAAAAGAAGCGGAGCAGAAGCTGTTTTTGATGCAAATAAGATTGCACAGGCCGTAAAAAGGGCCAATAATAGCGTGGTTGAGGCTGATAGATTAAGCCACCACCAGATTGCTCATATCGCTGAAAGTGTAGAGAAGCAGTGCCTTGCAGTGAATCGTTCCATAAATGTGGAAGAAATACAGGATCTTGTAGAGAATGCAATTATGAAGGAGCAGGCATTCTCAGTAGCGAGAAATTATGTGAAGTATCGCTATGAGCGTGAGTTAGCCAGAACACATAACACAACCGATGACCGCATCAAGAGTATTCTTGAGTGCACCAATGAAGAGGTAAAGCAGGAGAACTCCAATAAGAATCCAACTGTCAACAGCGTACAGAGAGATTACATTGCAGGCGAGGTAAACAAGGATTTTACCAGAAGATTTTTACTGCCAGAGGATATTGTGGAGGCACATGATGCCGGAATTATTCATTTTCACGATACCGATTACTATGCACAGCATATGCATAACTGCTGTCTGATTAATCTTGAGGACATGCTGCAAAATGGTACTGTAATCAGCGAGACCATGCTTGAGAAGCCAAAGAGCTTTTCTACTGCATGTAACATTGCCACACAGGCGATTGCTCAGGTAGCCAGCTCACAGTACGGTGGTCAGAGTATTTCTCTGGCACATCTTGCACCATTTGTACAGGTCAGTCGTGAAAAATTCCGTCGTATGGTTCGTAAGGAGATGGAAGAGGCAGGCATTCCGGTAACAGAGGAGCAGATTAATACAATCGCAGAGAAGCGTGTCAAAGAGGAGATCAACCGTGGCGTTCAGGTGATCCAGTATCAGGTCATCACATTGATGACGACAAATGGACAGGCACCATTTATCACTGTATTTATGTACATAGATGAGGTACCGGAGGGTCAGACAAGAGAGGACCTAGTTGCCATTATCGAGGAGATGCTGCATCAGCGTATCCGTGGTGTCAAGAATGAGAAGGGTGTATGGATTACACCTGCATTCCCAAAGCTAATCTATGTGCTTGAGGAAGACAACATTCACGAGGATAGCAAGTATTACTATCTGACAAAGCTTGCTGCAGAGTGCTCAGCAAAGAGACTGGTTCCGGATTATATTTCCGAGAAGGTGATGAAGGAGTTGAAGGATGGAAACTGCTATCCATGTATGGGATGCCGTTCCTTCTTAACCGTATATCACGATGAGAATGGAAATCCAAAGTTCTATGGACGTTTCAATCAGGGAGTTGTCACGATCAATTTGGTTGATGTCGCATGTTCCTCCGGTAAGGATATGGAGCGCTTCTGGGAGATTTTTGATGAGCGTCTTGAGCTATGCCATCGCGCATTGATGTGCAGACATAACCGCTTAAAGGGAACTCCGTCTGATGTTGCACCGATTCTTTGGCAGTATGGCGCTCTTGCCCGATTAAAGAAGGGTGAGACAATCGACAGATTGTTGTACAATGGTTATTCGACGATTTCGCTTGGCTATGCTGGTCTGTGCGAGTGTGTCAAGTATATGACAGGAAAGAGTCATACCGATCCAGAGGCAACCCCATTTGCGCTTGAGATCATGCAGCATATGAACGATGCTTGCGCAAAGTGGAAGGCAGAGCATAACATTGACTTTAGTTTGTATGGAACACCGCTTGAGTCCACGACCTACAAGTTTGCAAAGTGCTTGCAGAAGCGTTTTGGAATTATCCCAGGTATCACCGATAAGAACTACATCACAAACAGCTATCATGTGCATGTAACTG
>CAUCWU010000363.1 GCA_958446555.1 uncultured Lachnospiraceae bacterium
ACGAGTTGGCAGCTCCCCTTTTTCATAAAATCAGTGCAGGAACTACTCGGTCTGATCAGACAGGCAGTTGCCCGTATTTGATTAGTGTGGACTGTGTATACGATGGTGAGGCAGTTGGGTATCAGACGGTAAAGCAATTTACCAAAGAAGAATTTGCCGGATTCATCAATCAGGTTGATGAAAATAGACAGTTGATGGTGCCAGTTGGTGCAGAGGAAGTGGCTTTGACCTTGGATGAGCAGGGATATGTGTTATTGGTGCAGATCTCAGGGTTGACTTTTTCAGCAGAGGAGGTGGCGCTATCACTTAGCATTCCCTCTCTGTGGTTTCGGTTTGAAGAGTATGCGGATACGATTCGTGTGATTGCAAAAGGGATCGGACATGGATATGGAATGAGCCAGTATGGAGCAGATCGGTATGCAAAAGCGGGGCGGGATTATAGATGGATACTAGAGCATTACTTTTATGATACCAAGGTCTCAAAGCCATAAGCCGATCATGCTCGCATTGCGAAAGTTGCAGATAACAGTTACATTTTGATAAAATTCATTTCTTTGCGTATAAGTGTACCGATATTGGTAAAAATAGGACTAAAGGGAGCAGGAAATTCGTTCCTGATCGCCTAATATACATTGTGCGGCTTAGACCGTACAGAAATGGAGATCATCATGAGAAAGTGGTACGCGTTTTTTACGGGGAAAAAAGTGCTTGGTGTAGGACTTACGGCAATTGTCGCTTTGACAGCACTTTTGGCAGTGAATTTTTATCGTGGGCAGAATGAAAAGTATGTGACAACGAGTGGAGAAGTGGAATCTCAGACAGAAATTTCTGGGACGGGTGAACAGGTCGCAGAGGAGATGAACCATGAGCTTCCGATTGGAAGTGAGGTGGGCGAGCAGCAGCTTGCAAATGATGCCACACAAAATGCGCAGGCGGACGAAAACAACAAGTTGGAAAATGTTGCAGGATTAGAAGGCCAGACGCAAGGAATCGGTGAAGCTTCTGACGAGCTTGCAGAGGTAGCAGGACAGACAAGTCTTGTCTCAATGAACTTAAATTTTGATGCATCAAAGAAGCTTCAGTGGCCGGTAGCAGGAAGAAACTTGATTAAGTCCTTTTCAATGGATGGACTTGTCTACTATCCGACACTAGAAGAGTACAAGGTTTGTCCGGCTATCATGGTGCAGGCTCAGCCAGGCGATGCGATCCTTGCCCCAGCAGACGGTGTTGTCTTAGAAATTTCTACAAACGAAGAGATTGGAACGTATTTAAAATTGTCACTAGGCGATGCGTATGAGGCCGTTATAGGAAACCTAGATAACGTATCCGTCGCAGAGGGCGATTATCTGTTAAAGGGAACTGTGCTTGGTGGCCTCGCAGAGCCAACCAAATATTATCTGACAGAAGGGCCAAACGTATACTTGGAACTGTTGAAGGATGGTCAGCCAATTGATCCGCTCGACTTCTTGGAATAAATCTTACGGTCGAATTCCCTTCGACATATTACTGTTGTGGTAGCGTGGATCTAGCGTCACATCCTCCCCAAACCAGTCCGGTGGCGTAAAGTGGTTTGCAGCTGCCTCATCGGTAAACTCGACTTCAACAAGAAGGACACCATCTAGGCTGTCACTAAAAATATCAAGTTCAGCCGTCAGATCATTTCCAATTGGAATGCGATAGCGCACCTTTGAGATCACAGTGCCGTCGGCCTTTTTGATCAGATGCTCATAAGCCTCTTTTGTCAGTGGCAGATTGTATTCTTCACGAACCATCATGCCAGCACCTTTGTAGGTCATATAGTAAGAATCGCCATCCCTTCGCACACGCACAACCGGGGCTGTGCAAAGATACCCTTGTTCAATGCGTGTGTGGGGATAGGATTCTAGATTATCAGGTAGCTTAGCTGGAACAAATTTGCGTTCAATTTCCATCGAAATCACCATGCCTTTCGTACATATATTGTAATCTAATGTAATCAAACTTAGTATAGCCGATATTGACAGAACCATCAAGTTTTTTTATACTGATGTTAAATCAAAATGTTACAGTTCCTAGATAATTGTAAAAGAAAGGAAGAATACTATGGTATACGCATTTATGGCAGACGGCTGTGAAGAAGTCGAGGCATTAGCAGTAATTGACTTGCTTAGAAGAGCAGGAGAAGAGGTAGAACTCGTTTCCATTCACAACAAAGAGATGACACAGGGCTCTCATGGAATCGGTATCAAAAATGATGTGATGTTAAAGGACATTTTTGTGGATGCAGCAGACACCCTATTTTTGCCGGGAGGCGGTGTCGGAACGAAGAATTTAAAGGCATGTGAGGAGTTAGGAAAGCTGCTTGTCTCCCACAATGCAAAGGGTGGCCGTATCGCAGCAATCTGTGCAGCACCAAGTGCACTAGGTATTTTAGGCATCTTAGAGGGAAAGAAGGCAACCTGCTATCCGGGCTTTGAGGATCAGTTAAAGGGAGCTTCCTTCCAGGCAGTTCCAGTTGTGACTGATGGAAATATTACGACAAGCCGTGGTATGGGCACGTCCATTTTGCTTGGACTTGAGCTTGTCAAACTGTTAAAGGACGAAGAAACATCAGAAAAACTTGCAAAAGCAATCATGCTTCCGTAAAAAAATAAAAAGGAAAACAAACGATGAGTAACCAAAGATTTATTCATTGCGAATCAATGGAAAGATGGCAGTGGTCGTAGATATGACGTTTTTATTCCAATATCATTATCTCTGCACCGCAGCTACCAATCTCAGCAGCATGGGAGGCAGCAGAGGCCACCAGCGCACTTGATAACATTACACAGAAGAAAGTATCCGATGCTCTCTACATATTAAAGTGTACAAGAATTATCATCGCCCATCGCCTGTCAACGATTCGCCAGTGCGACCGTATCATTGTCCTAGATGGCGGAAAAATCGTAGAGGATGGAAGCTACGACGATTTAATCGCAAAGAAAGGATATTTCGCAAAGCTTGTCGAGAGACAACGCAATTAGTTCTTGCAATTTTGCGGCTTATGTTGTATAATCGTACATTGCAGACATATGACTAAATTAGATAATAGTTAGATGTGGCAGGCGTCATATGATAAGGACGAAAGTTTTTTTAGGAGGAACCAGTAATGAGTGTACAGGTAGAAAATCTGGAAAAGAGCATGGCAAAGCTGACAATCGAAGTTAGCGCAGAGCAGTTTGAGGCAGCCATGCAGAAAGCATATATCAAGAATAAGGGCAGAATTCAGCTGCCTGGTTTCCGCAAGGGCAAGGCACCTCGTGCTATGATCGAAAAGATGTACGGCGCAGGTATCTTC
>CAUCWU010000364.1 GCA_958446555.1 uncultured Lachnospiraceae bacterium
GTCGTTTTTCTTCAAGCGGCGAAAATATTGACGATCTGTTTCAAATTGGCTGTATTGGGTTAATGAAGGCAATTGACAATTTTGATCTGAGCCATCAAGTTAAATTTTCAACCTATGCGGTTCCGATGATCATTGGTGAGGTTAGACGATTCTTGAGGGATAACAACAGCATTCGCGTCTCTAGATCGCTTCGAGATGTCGCCTACAAGACGGTATCGGCAAGAGAGGCTTTAACAAGAGAGCTTGACAGAGAACCCACATTAGAAGAAATTTCAGAGCGAACTGGAATTTCACGAGAGGAAATTGTCCAATCTCTCGATGCAATTCAAAGTCCTTTAAGTCTTTATGAACCTGTCTACAGCGACGGTGGCGATACGCTCTATGTGATGGATCAGATCAGCGACAAAAAAAATAAGGAGGACAATTGGGTTCAGGAAATTGCTCTGTGCGAGGCATTAAAAAAGCTCCCAAAGAGGGAGCAAAAAATCATCAATATGCGATTCTATCAGGGGAAAACACAGATGGAGATCGCACAGGAAATTCACATTTCACAGGCACAGGTTTCTAGACTTGAAAAAAATGCCTTAAAAACAATGAAGGGATATCTCAGCTGAGATACCCCCTCTGTACATACTTATCGGATAAACGAGAACACGCCTCCACTTAATAAGCCCATGATGATTCCTGCGAGCACAACACCGCACATAACGGCAAGTGTACTCTTCTTAAAATCCATATCTAGAAGGCTTGCTGCCAGTGTTCCTGTCCATGCACCGGTTCCCGGAAGCGGAATTCCAACGAACAAAAACAGTGCCACATAAAGTCCTCTTCCTGCCTTTGCCTGAAGCTTCTGTCCACCCTTCTCACCTTTTTGAAGGCACCAGCTAAAGAACTTGCCAATATACTTTTTGTCGCTGCCCCATACCAAAATTTTTCTTGCAAATAAGAAAATAAACGGCATTGGAAGCATATTTCCAAGAATACAGATAATATAGGACGGAAGAAGCGGAAGCTGAAAACCGATTGCATATGGAATTGCACCTCTCAGCTCAATGAGCGGCACCATAGAAATCAGAAAAATAATTAGATACTGCATCATCTAAATAAACCATACCTTTCTGCCATTTTTCATTCAAAACGGCTCTTGCGTCTGCTTACTGCATCAGACTATTCAAACGATTCATTGAGTCAATTGAGCTGATTGGATCAAGTCCATTTAAGAACAAAACATCAACCGTATTGATTCCCTCTGTCTGTGTTACCGTGCGGATATAATCGGTAATACTTCCATTGTACTCTCTGTAATCAAACCAGTAGATAAACTGATAATGATCTGTCAAGTACGGAATAAATGCATCGGCATAGGATTCTTTTATAACTATACATGCCTGACCATTTGCAACATTTGGATTTTCAATATAACTAAACGGATTGTCTCCTGCTGCAAAGCAGCTATACTTTTGTGTACTGCGATAGCCAGATACATCATTGATAATCGGCCAATTTAAGGTATTTCCATCAGAACCGGTAAAGGTCATACGGTCACAGGTGAGTGGCTTATAGGCAATCACCGTATCTGGATTTGCTTCCATTGCAGCTGCCTGTGTCTCTGTATAGTAGGAGCCAGTAAAACCAGGGAACTCTACTCTCTCATATTCTTCAAGACTATGCGCACTTACTCCCTTTACCTGTGCCCATGCTGTATAAGCATAGTAAGCGCCAAGACCTGTCCAGTGATGATCGGTTCTAAAATAGATATATTCACCTGAATGAGCAGAAAGTACATCCTCAATATTAATATTGGTTACATTGGAGTTAAAGCTTGCTGCATAATAGTCAGCTGCTGCCTTCTCGTTTCTCCAATCTGGCTCAAGCTGAACACGCTGTTCATCTGTCAGATAAAAATATTCGCTGTTTGGAACCAGCATTGTGTAAACATTTGCAGTTCCTGCAAACGCATCTGCCGTGCGATTTACCAAATCAATAAAGGTAGTTGCTGCCTGCTGATTAAAGAAATACATTCCGTATCCGGTATCACCCTCAACATAAACACCATTTAATGTCTGACCAGTGATCGGTGCAAGCGAGTACGACGGATCATCGGTTGGAAGAACAATTTGTGCCGGCGCTGCAGCAGACTCAGAAGAAGCTACACTCTCAGGTGCTGCTGACTCTGTCTGAGCTACCTCAATTTGTGTCTGCTCTTCTGACTGACCTTCTGTCTCTGCCGTAACTGCCTCTTGTGTCTCATCACTATCATTCTTTGTTACAGTTGGAATCTCATCAGCTGTTGTTTTACTAGATACCACCTGCTTGGTTTTGATTCCATACAATTTCTTCATCGCATTGCTTCCAGACATCCAGACATCGCGAAGTGGATAGGAATCTGAATACCAAGTTGAAATATCTGAAAAATAGCTGCCATCTAACACGCCTGCAACTGAAAACGATGGAAACTTTGCCAGCTCTCTCTTTTCAAGTGCTGATTCCTTTGGGCGAACCGGAAGCATCAGTCCAAGGATACAGCAAAATGCCATTACAACGATAAACAAAAACAGCCCAAATGTTCTAGCCTTTTTATAGGCTGCCTTTTTCTGTCTGATAAATTCATCTTTTTCTTTTTTATTCATGACTTACCTTTCTTTCGAGCTGATTTAGAACTGGAAATACAAAAATGGATTGTAGCTGTCTCCCACAAGAGCCAACAGTGACAGCAAAATCAAAATAACCGGGGTCACTGCATCCAGATAATATAAAAGTGTCGGAACCTTCTTCTTTTTATTCTCATAGCGATATGCTGCGATGCGCAAGTTCTTTCCAATTGGAAATACTGCGATAATAGAGACAATCAGCAAGAAGATATTGTTTAAGAAGGTATAAAAGGTAGAAAGATTGTTGACTGTATGTCCAATTCCAAACATTCCGGCAAGAACAGTTCCCACCTCTGCAATGTTCTCAAACTTGAACAGTACCCAACCAAAGTATACGACAAGCATCGCATAAATCCAGCCAACTGCCTTTGGCAGTTTCTCAAGTACCTTCTTTAATACAAAACGCTCTAATACCAAAAATACGAAGAAATACAATCCCCACAATATGTAATTCCAGCTTGCTCCATGCCAGATTCCGGTGAGTGCCCATACGACAAGCATATTTCGCACGGTTAACAGATCACCGCCTCTGCTTCCGCCAAGCGGAATATAGACATAATCACGGAAAAATGTACTCAGAGAAATATGCCATCTTCTCCAGAAATCCTGAACAGAAACGGCACTGTATGGATAGTTAAAGTTTTCCAGATAATGGAAACCAACC
>CAUCWU010000365.1 GCA_958446555.1 uncultured Lachnospiraceae bacterium
ACGCACACGCAAAAAACGGTGAATGGACTTGCTTCTTATCAGATGACATTTTCAACGAATTTATCGGTAAGTGTTCATGTTACGGAAAATCCAATCATCGGTGCTGTCAAGTGGGAGCATAACCTTTACTATTTTGATCGCAATGGATATGTCATGGCAAAAGATATTGAAATTGCTACAATGGTACCGGTAATAGATGGAAGCGACCTTAAAAATGTAGCACTATATGAAAAACTTTCGGGAATCAAAGATAGCTTTTCAGAAGATATCTTGCAGCTGACCCAATTACTTGCAGACAATGAGATTACAGCGGATGCGATTTCCTATGATGTCAATATGAATGTGACAATTACGCTTGGCGAGATAAAAATTGTACTTGGAAGCCGCAACAATATGACTGACAAGATTGCAGAGCTGTGTGCAATTATCGAAAGCGGTGGTTTGAATGGGCTAAAGGGAACGCTTCATCTGGAAAACTGCGGAGATGGAAGTACAAACTCGTATATATTCGATCGAGAGTAGAAGCTTAGAAAGAGAAAAGTCACAGAAATTTAAGATTTTTTTTGAAAGAAAGCGAAATTTCGGGTTGATTATTTTTCGGAATAATAATATAGTATTAAGGTAGAAAGTGTAAGGAGGAATATAACTTTGTTAGAGATTAAAATAAACGAATCAGAAGGTTCGGCAAAGATTGTAGTGGTAGGTGTTGGTGGAGCAGGAAACAATGCTGTAAACCGCATGGTAGACGAGGACATCGTAGGCGTTGAGTTTGTCGGTGTCAACACAGATAGACAAGCTTTACAGTTCTGCAAGGCCCCAACTGCGATTCAGATCGGTGAAAAGCTGACAAAGGGTCTCGGTGCAGGTGCAAAGCCAGAAGTAGGTGAGAAGGCTGCAGAGGAGAATCTGGATGATCTGAAGGAAGCCATGAAGGGTGCCGATATGGTATTCGTTACCTGTGGTATGGGCGGCGGTACCGGTACTGGTGCAGCTCCGATCATTGCCGGTCTGGCAAAGGAGATGGGAATCCTTACAGTAGGTGTTGTTACAAAGCCGTTCTCCTTTGAGGGAAGAACTCGTATGAACAATGCACAGAGTGGTATTGAGAGACTTAAGGAGTCTGTAGATACTCTGATTGTGATTCCAAACGACAAGTTACTTCAGCTCGTTGACAGACGCACGACAATGCCAGAGGCATTGAAGAAAGCTGATGAAGTGTTACAGCAGGCAGTACAGGGTATCACTGATCTGATCAACATCCCAGGATTGATCAATCTGGACTTTGCAGATGTTCAGACTGTTATGAAGGACAAGGGTATCGCTCATATCGGTATCGGAACCGCAACTGGCGATGACAAGGCAATTGATGCAATGAAGATTGCAGTTTCCAGTCCACTTCTTGAGACCACAATTGAGGGTGCTACTAATGTCCTTATTAACATTGCTGGTGATGTTAGTCTTCCAGAGGTTCATGAGGCTGCAAGCTATGTTCAGGAGCTCGCAGGTGATGATGCCAATATCATCTTCGGTGCTACATACGATGAGAATGCAACCGATGAGGTTACAATCACCGTTATCGCAACCGGCGTAGAGGACAAGAACTTAGAGGGGGTACAGGCACCAAAGAAGGCAACAGGCGCAAAGGCATCTGATTTTGCATACCGTGCACCGGCTACTTCCAAGGATTTCTCCGCAAAGGAGCCAAAGTTTGAGGAGTCTGGATTTAGCATCCCGAAGCCACAGAAGGAAGTAAAGGATATCAGTATTCCAACATTTTTAAAGAGAAACTAAATTGATATTATTATATTTTTACGAAAGAGAAGCCCTGTAACAGGTGGCTTCTCTTTTTCTTTTTTTAGGAGCCATGCATATGATCGCAATCGACTTGTACTTTTTCATGAATGCAGCCTATGATTTGACGCTTCTTTGTATGGCTGGAATTGTAGCGAAGAAAAAACTTTATTTTTTGCGCGTTTTACTAGCAGCTCTTGTTGGCTCAGCATGGAGCACAGTTGCCTTGATGGCTCTTCTTTCTTTTTCACTGTCGCAGCAATTGATATTTGTAGAGAAATTTGTCACCTATGGTATCTGTCCGTATTTGATGTGCAGAATTGCATATAAGACGCATTCGCTGGCACAGTCCATCGAGGCACTTTTGTATTTTTATGGAATGGGTGCGCTGATTAGTGGATTTATGATTTTATTAAAATGGGCAGGTATTCACATCCCTTCTTGGATTTTAATGCCAATCTGTGGTGGATTGTCGGCTGGCCTGTGGTTGTATCTCACAAAAAAAGAAGAAAAAAGTCATCTACTCTACGATATTACGATTGTCTTTCGCGGAAAGCAGATTTACATAAAGGGGTTATATGACAGTGGAAATACACTTATGACGGCAAAAAAAGAGCCTGTCCATGTGATGGCACCGTCGGCTTGGAAATTATTAGTGGGGGAAGATTCTTGGCAGGAAAATGGATTTTTTATTCCATACCAAACGATCTCACAGACATCTGTGATGCCTGGCATCTATCTGGATCAGATGTGTATCAAATTAAAAGAAGGTGTAGAACAATTGATTTTAGAACATGCAGCAGTGGCACTTGGTAGCATGGAGATTGACACAAGCACGGGTTGTCAAATACTGTTAAATCGTGACACATTCGATCAAAGAAAATAAAACGATTTTTGTGTTCGACAGGCTCGTTCGACAGCTTTTTTGATCGCTATGTAGTAAGATAAAGGCATTCCTGTAGGGGACAAAACGGGATCAGTTTTTGAAAAGTCTGTTTGGCATCAGACAGGAAAATCAAAAAAAGGAGGAGCCTTATGGGACAGATGAAAGATCGGACAAAAGTATGGCGAAGCTTCCTGCAGTGCTTTTCAACAACAGCAGGAGACCGGTGTCGAATCTACTACATAGGCGGAAGTGATGTGCTGCCTCAGCCATTATCGGCAAATGAGGAGGAGCAGCTGATTTCCTGTATGGGAACCTATCAGGAGAAAGAGGCAAAAAGCAGACTGATTGAGCATAATTTAAGGCTTGTCGTCTACATTGCAAAGAAGTTTGAAAATACAGGAGTAGGAGTGGAGGATCTGATTTCAATTGGGACAATCGGACTAATCAAAGCGATTAACACATTCAATAAGACCAAAAAAATCAAGCTTGCCACTTATGCATCGCGCTGTATTGAGAATGAAATCTTGATGTATCTTCGAAGAAATAGTAAGAGAAAGACCGAGGTTTCGATTGATGAGCCATTAAATGTTGACTGGGACGGCGATGACCTCGCAGTTGTCGTAATGCTCTTTCAGCC
>CAUCWU010000366.1 GCA_958446555.1 uncultured Lachnospiraceae bacterium
CTGAAATCTTGTCGCACCATCCAGATAAGCAGCCTCATCAATAGACTTTGGAATAGTGTCAAAAAAGCCTTTTGCAATATAAAAGCCTAAGCCCGCACCGCCAGAATATACAAGCACTAATGCTACACGAATCATCGCACCCTCTGACAGACCAACTGACTTTAAAATATAGTAAACAGCGATCATTGACATAAAGCCCGGAAACATACCAAGAACAAGTGCAATGTTCATCATCGGTTTTCTCATCTTAAAACGCATACGTGACATACAATATGATACCGACAAAACAAAGAAGGTAGAGATTACGCAAGAGAAAATTGAGATGATAAGTGTATTAATAAACATCTGCGGAAAATTTAAAATCTGCGTATCTGTAAACAGCTTCTTATAGTTGTTCAGTGTAAATGTCTTCGGAATAAGTGTGGAAATATATTGTCCACTCTCTCCTCTAAAGCTGATCATAATAATCCACGCAATCGGAATGACCCAAATAACTGCCAAAACAGCAAGAATCACATGAACTATTGTGTTTGTAATAAATCTTTTGCTTTTTGCCGAAGCAGTATTTTGCTTTTTCATCATTGGAAGCCCTCCTCATTCTTATAGGAACCTGTATTCCGATACGTGATCAGTGATACAACGGCCAGAACCACGAAGGTCAAAATACCGATGACTGCACCAAGATTATAATACTGGTTATCAACTGTCAGCTTATACAGCCAGGTAACAAGAAGATCCGTCTTTCCTGCTGTTGATCCTACAGGTGTAGGATTTCCGCCTGTGAGCAAATAAATTACGTTAAAGTTATTTACATTTCCAGTAAAGGTTGTAATAAGATACGGACCTGTTACAAACAGCATATATGGCAGTGTGATTGAGAAAAATGTTCTCACTGGACCTGCACCGTCCACTGTTGCCGCCTCATACAAATCTGCCGGAATATTCTGAAGAACACCAGTTACCTGAAGCATGGTAAATGGAATACCAACCCAGATATTTATTACAACTACCATCACTCGCGCCATCATTGTATTTGACCAAAACGGAATAGCCTTTTCAATGATGCCTGCATTTAATAATAGCGTATTTACAATACCATTCTGACTAAAGATAGTTCTCATTAACAGCAACGAAACAAACTGCGGAACTGCTGCTGAAAGAACAAAGCAAAAGCGCCAGAATGCCTTACATCTTGTACCCTTACGGTTGATGACAATTGCAAGAATCATACCTAAGATATAGTTACTAAAAGTCGCTGCTACAGCCCAGATAAGAGTCCAGCCAAGTACTGACCAGAATGTGCTTCCAATGGAATCACCAATATTTAATACCTTCGCAAAATTTGCCAGTCCTACCCAATCAAAGATTGTTGTATGAGCATCTACCTTACTATAATTTGTAAATGCCATACAAATCATGAATACAAGCGGAAGAACTGTGAAAATTAGTATACCAAGAATTGGCAGTGTAAGAAGTGTACGATGCAGATTTTTATCAAAAAGACTCTTGATATCTTCCTTAAAAGTAGGAATCTTTTTGCCAGCCTCTGACAGACACTGCATTTTATATGCACTCTTTACGCTTCCACGCCAGAAAATAATAAATGCTGCAACTAAAAAGCATGTAGCCACACCAAACAAAAGCATAAGAAGTGAATTATCACCCTTTGTATACTCATAAATCTGCTTTGCCTCACTCCATACCTTCTGCTGCTCTTGTCCTCCAAGGTGAACAAGATCTACAATATAGCCTGCACCTTCAAGCAATTTCAATGGCAAGCATGCCAAGACCCTTTATTATCTGATGATGTGCAATGTTTCCGAGTCCGAGTACAACCATGGAAAGCTTTGTCAATGCATTTCCCTTTGTAACTGCTTTCGCAACAGAGTACGGATTATCAAATTCTTTGCCCCTTTTTTTCTTTTCGGACATAAAAAACCTCCCGTTAAATCTTAATAGTTACATGAATTTGAAAATAAATGCTCCAGGCCCGCAAGGCGGAACCCGGAGCTCTTTATTTTATTTCACTTTTTATTTAGTCAACGATGCTCTGATTCATTGAATCGCTTAACTTATCAGTCATCTCTTCTGCATTGTCTAATGTAACTTCACCGTTTACGATAGACTTACCGAAGTTCTCTGCCGGTGTCCAGTAATTATTCATAGCGCTTACGAATGGCTGCAGAATAGAAGTCTCATCAAATGTCTCATTCTGAGCAATTACAAGCTCATCCTTCTGGATATCCTCTTCCTCTAATAAAGCAGTGTTGCACGGAACGATGCTTCTTGCATCATAGTGCAACTGCTGTGACTCCTCATTTCCAAGGAACAGTGCCAGTGCTACTGCTACCTGCGGATACTCACAGTTAGGATTTACACCGATTGCCTTAGAACCTGCGAATGACTCCATCTGGATATCTTCACCGTCTAAGTTATATGTTGGAAGCTTTACGATTCCAAGGTTATCACCCATTGCTTCTGACAGCTTGGTGTAATCCCAAGAACCACTAAACATTGCATTGATGCTTCCATCACACATACCAGAAACGCCAACACCAGACTCATCATTTACAAAGTTCTTATTTCCTACAAGATTTACAAGATACTTGGTAACTGCTGCACCCTTCTCACCAGCAAAATCGATGCCAGCTTCCTCATCGGTGCCATCCTCACCAAACAATGTACAGCCGTTTCCTACATAGAAAGAAGCAATATACCAGGAGTTTGTTAACGGGAAGGAAACCTTACCCTTTTCCAGCATGGTATCAAGGCTCTTAACATCCTCCTCATCATATACGCTCTTATCGTAAAACATATACCAGGTATTAGTTGTGAACGGAACACCATATACACAATCATCTACTGTTACAGAATCTACGATTGCATCGGAGTTTGTATTCTTAATATAATCAACAGTCTTTCCGCCAAGCTCTGCGATTGCACCTGCATCGATCAGCATCTGAAGCTGGTCATTTGCAAACATGTAAACATCTGCCGAACCAGATGGATCCTGAGAAATAGTCTTTCCTGCATCTCCCTCTGAGCAGGTACCATACTCAAATGTAAGATCCCAGTTTACATGAAGCTCATTGAATGCTTCGCAGCGCTTCTGCAGCCACTCGCCGTACTCTTCTGCCTGATCCTCTGCTGGTCCCCATACAGTGATAGTTGCTGTAATCGGATCCTCTGCGGAATAATCTACTGTTTCTGCCTCTGCTGCCTCTGAGCTTGTCTCTTCATCAGCGAATACACTCATTGCACCGCCAAAAGTTGATAAACACATAGCGCCTGCTAAAAATAAACTA
>CAUCWU010000367.1 GCA_958446555.1 uncultured Lachnospiraceae bacterium
TACCAGACCCATATCAGTAGAGTATGTTCCGTAGAATGCCTGTGTTGCAATTGGAAGTGTGTACAGCTCTTTACGACCAAGTACCAAGCTTGGAAGCAGATAGTCATTCCAGAATGCCATTGCATCAATAATTGCGACAGTTGCAATTGTTGGCTTTAACAGTGGGAATACGATCTTCCAGTAGGTCTGCCATCTGCTGCAGCCATCCAAAAATGCTGCTTCCTCAAGCTCCATTGGGATGTTGGTGTGAATTGCACCGTGGAACATGAAGGTTGCCATGGACAGCGAAAATCCAACATGCATAAAAATCAATGTGACGCGGCTGTTTAAGATGCCAAAGATTCCACCATATAAAGATACAAGCGGGATCATCAAAACCTGAAACGGAATTACCATAGAGGCAATCATCAGCATAAACAGAATCTTACATGCCTTCCAGTTGTTTCGTACAATCACAAATGCGGTCATTGCAGACAACAGGATCGTCACAATTGTAGAAACAGTTGTGATGATCAACGAATTCGTAAAGGAAGTGGTAAAATTCATCTTCTTCATTGCATCAGAGAAGTTGGTTACGATAAATCCATGAGAACCAACCAGTGCAAGCGGGTCAGACATAATGTCTCCCTTTGTCTTAAATGCATTGATGATAACCAGAATAAACGGGAAGATAAACATCAGGAATACAAGAATCAGTACAACCATGATAATCGCATGGCTGACTTTCTTCTTCTGTGCGGCTTTCTTATTCTCATCCATTATGCTGCCACCTCCCCTTTCTTACCAATATAAACCTGTGTTACGCCTACGATTGCACAGACGATAAACAGTACCAAAGCCTCTGCCTGACCAAGACCATAATTCTTATAGGTAAAGGCCTGATTATACACATGCATTGCTGCCATTACAGATGAGTTAAATGGCTCACCCTTTGTCAAAGACAGGTTTACATCGTATACCATGAAGCATCTGGTGATTGTAAGGAACAGACACTGTACAAAAGAGGAACGCATCAGCGGAATTGTAACATTAACAGTTGCCTGGAAACTGGTACAGCCATCGATCTGAGCTGCTTCCTTTAAGCTCTTTGGTACGCTCATGAAACCTGCAACATAAATCAACATCATGTAACCTGCATACTGCCATACAGAAACAATAATCAAACATGCCATTGCTCCACTTGGAGTAGAAAGCCACGAGGTAGAAAGTGCACCAATAGAAACGGCCTTTCCAATCGATACAAATGCTCTGTTAAATACAAACTTCCATACATAACCAAGAACAATACCACCAATCAGGTTTGGAATAAAGAAGCCTGCTCGGAAGAAATTCTGTCCCTTGATTCCGCTGGTAAGCAGGTATGCCAAGAAAAATGCAACCACATTAACCAAAACAACAGAAATAACAGAGTAAATAACCGTTCTTCCAAGTGCCTGCCAGTATGCAGTATCCTGGAAGGTTGCGATATAATTTGCCAGACCCACAAATGGCTTTTCCTTTGAAATACCATCCCAGCTTGTGAATGTCAGGTATAAACCGTAGATAAACGGAACAATTACTACGGCAGCAAACAGTACTGTTGAGATACCGGCAAACATTAAGTACTGCTTTACTTTATACTTTGTCGTGTTTCTATCCATAATCACGACCCCCTTCCCGATCAATTACCAATCGGTTGCCCACCGCCTGTCATCAGTGGGCAACCCTAAGTTGATGCCTCATGCATCTTATCTATCAATAATTCGATGTCATCAGTGCTCTACAACGTCTGTGGACTTCCAATAATCCTCAATCTCAGTAGCGAACTCCTCACGATCGATCTGTCCTGCCAAATACTTCTGGAAGATTGCACCACACAGAGAAATGTGATCATCTGGCATATAGTTGTAGTTATCAATCATAGCGCCCTCATCTGCATACTTCTTAACAGACTGTCCAAGCGGATCTGCTACTTCATTCTCATTGTTGGAGAATGCTGGAACCAGTGCACAATCATCGGTAACAAACTTCTGTCCATCCTCAGAATCTGCTAACCACTCAAGGAAGTCTAATGCTGCCTGACGCTGCTCATCTGTTGTGTTATCAGAAGAATCAATCATAAAGTACTTAGAACCACCACCGACAAGCTTCTCATTGGTACCGTCATCGGTATTCTGCGGAACTGGCATCATACCCATGTTCTCTGAGTAATCATATGCATTGATTACGGACCAATCCCAGTTACCACCAAACATGAATGCGATGTCACCCTCAGCTAACATCATCTCTGTTACCTCACGCTCAGCTGCAATTGCAGAATCCTTTGCGTAGTTGTTCTCCATCATTACATCGAAGAAATCCATTAAGGAGTTGAACTTCTCATTGTTGATCAGATCAGCCTTTCCTTCATGAAGCTCGGTAATAAACTCTTCTACATCCGGCTGCTCCTCATAAACCTCTCCTAAGAAGTGAGCTGCCAAAGACCAATCCTCCTTCATGATTCCGGTAGGAGTCTCCATACCGCCTTCCTTTAACTTCTCAAGCAATTCCTTAAAGGAATCAAGTGTCTTATAATCCTCTGGGTTAAAGGTCTCACCTGTGATTGCCTCGATTGCATCTGCATTGTAGATTAAGCCACGAGCCTCGACACACATCGGGAATCCATTGATCTGATCATCAATTCCGATTGCATAGTGGGTATTCTTTACCCAATCCTGATCGCTCATATCAATTGCATGATCTGCAGCCAGTGAATAGATATCCTTTGCATCTACCATTGCCAGTGTGTAAGGATCACCAGATGAATACTTGGTTGCCAGATGTGCAGCTACTGTATCATTGGAATAGTAAACCTCGATGTTTACGCCGGTCTCCTCAGAATACTCTGCTGCCTTCTCCTCAAACTGGCTCTGAATCTCCATCTTAGAGTTGAAAATGGTGATGCTTACATTGTCATCTGCCATTGCCGGAACTGCTGTCATTGCCATTGCTGATGCGAGTGTGATTGCGAGTGTTCTTCTTTTCATGATTTATTTCCTCCTATTTTATATCCTGTGTCATCTCGTTCCAGGATTTTTTGTTTGTGAGATCATTCTAGCACTGCAATTTCAACATGTCAAGCGGTTATCATATTTTTATTTACTGCAAAATCTATTTCGTTAAAAATATACGATTTAAAGCCACAATTTTTGTATATTTTACCAAGTAACTCTTCTAACTATTTCATCAATTTTTCAAAAAAATGTATTTATTCTAATGCTTTTTCGAAATATTCCGATTTTTATTATCGCAACCGCTTATCATATTTTGTTATTTC
>CAUCWU010000368.1 GCA_958446555.1 uncultured Lachnospiraceae bacterium
TGCCAGAGTGTCCCCACTTGGGTTATATTGCAATCCAGATGGACTACAAATTTCATTCAAATCTTCTATTAAAACTGGTTGTAATAGATTCATTTTTTTCGTCTCTTTTCTTACGTTTTCACACAAGAAGAGGGATGGCGCCGCGCGTTCATCCCCCTCCATTGGATCGTTTGCAACTTTTCGATTATTCGTTCACTGTTGTATAAGCAAAGAATGGATATATTCCGTTCATTGTCTCACCATCTACATAGCTCTGAACCAGTGCCAGATCATTGTAGTTGAACAGTGGAATGACATATACATTCTCCTCTACCAGATAATCCTCTGCCTCATGAAGTACCTTCATGTACTCGGAACGATCCACGATCTGACGTGCATCTTCGATCATCTGATCAAACTTCTCATCGTCTACTGCCGGAACAACCTGCATACCAGTTGTCCACATCTCCAAAAACTGAATTGGGCTGTCCTCTGCTGAGTAACCATAACGGCAAATCTCGAAATCACCCTGATCAAGCTGATCATAGTAAACACCAGACTCAACACACTCAAACTCAACATCAACACCAACTGCCTCCCACATCTGCTGCAGCATCGTTGCAACATCACCGTGGATTCCGTTGTTGGAATACTTGTAAACGATATGAAGCGGATTGCTCTCATCATAGCCTGCTCCTGCAAGAAGTTCCTTTGCCTGATCTGGATCATAAGTCAGAGTATAGCCATCTGCATCACCCTCTGCGCGGAAGGACTCAGTATCTCCTGCAATTCCTTCTGGAACAAAACCATTTAATACCGGGTAGAAGCTGTCACCACCGAGAACGTCAACTAAAGATTCCTTGTCGATTGCAAGTGCCAGCGCACGGCGAACATCTACATTCTTTGCCCAATCTGGACCAGTCTCTGCAGAGTTGATTGCCAGATAGTAGTTGGAGGACTTCGGTACCAACCACAATTCATCAGTTCCCTCATAATTTAAAGCTGTGTCAGTGGAAATTCCAAGCGCAACATCAATCTCACCAGTCTGGTAAGCAAGTGCCTGTGCATCCTTATCTTCCATGCAAAGGAAAGTGATCTCATCCATTGTCACATCAGCTGCATCAAAATAGTTCTCATTCTTCTCAACAACTGCCTTCTCGGTCTCATTACACTCAGAAAGTGTATACGGTCCGCTAGTCGGATATCCACCCTCAAATGCCCATAAAGAATCATGCTGTGGTGCAAAATCCTCGCGAACTGGAATCCATGCATTTGCACACATAAGACCAGTCAGATATGCACATGGTGTCTTTAACTTCAAAACCAATGTATGATCATCAGTTGCCTCAATTCCAACAGAGCTGTGATCTGCTGTGGTACAATCAAAGGACTCACCCTCTGCAAGAGCTGCCTCATTGTACTCCTGTGCACCCTCGATGAAGTTGATAAAGTCATTCACTGCCCATGTATTGTCAGCACCATAAGAAAGTGCTCTCAGGTAAGAATAGACAAAATCATTTGCAGTAATCGGCTGTCCATCACTCCACTGTGCATCTGGTAAAATGTGGAAGGTGTAAGTCAAACCATCATCGGAAACCTCATAGCTCTCACACAATTCATTCTGAACATTTCCATCTGCATCCTTGCGGAACATACCAGCATACATATGATTTAATACATAGTTGTTTGATGTCTCGGTATTTAATGCCGGATCAAATGTTGTAAATTGAGAACCAACGGCAACTGTCAGTGTGTTAGTCGCAGCCTCGTCTGCGAATGCTGGCATTGCTGGTAAAACAGATGCTGCCAGAGTTGCTGCCATTAACTTTGCATATGTTTTTTTCATAATCTTACCTCTTTCCTCGTTCTTGTTCATGCTGGCAATCATATATTGATTTCATATGCATAGCCAAGACGATTTGCTTTTATTCGTCAAATATGCATATATGCATTTTTTATACAAAGAACGACTGTAGCTATTTTAGTTCGCTCCGTCTTTCTTGTCAAGATAAATCTTAAATTTTTTTGTCGTTTTTATAAAAAATATATTTTATTCTTGTTGCCCGACCAAAAATTTCGTGCTATACTGACCGATAGCGCGCGAAAGCACTGCATTTTTTGCTTGCGACTTCGGGCTTTAAAGATTTATGCCGTAAGGCGGCGGAATGGAGTTTTTCATGAAAGAGAAAAAGAAGCTTGGACTGATTTTAATGTATCTGTCCTTCGGCATTGTCATGGCCGGTCTTGGCGCCAACGATGCCCTGCGTGGTGTATTCTCTCCGATCTTTGAGAATCACTTTGAACTTTCATCCGTGCAGATCTCAATGATTATCGTCATGAGCTATGCCGGAAATCTAATTTTCTTGTGGGCAGGTACCAGACTTGCTGACCGTTTCGACAAGAAAAAGGTCATGATCGGTATTCTCCTTGTCTGGATGGTTGCTCTGCTTGTCTATGTGACAACCGATAACTACTATATCTTACTTGTCACAATGCTCTTTACAATGGGTGCTTCTACATTAATGAACACAATGATCAATCTGTTTGTGCCAATGTATTTTGCTGCACCTGGACTGATCGTCAATACTCTGTTTTTTGTACAGGGAATTGGAACAACCGGCAGCCAGATGATTCTCGGCCAGATTGCAACCGGATTTTCCTGGTGGCAAAGAACCAATCTTTTGTTGTTTGTGCTTGGTTTTGTCGGCTTGATTCTCTTTTTATTTGCCGGCAAAAAGGCAGTCGTCTTGGAGAAAGAGCCGACTGAGACTGCAAAGGTTTCTGACAAATCTTCCTCTGCAAAGCAGAAGGTTCAGATGAATAGCCCAATTCTTTGGCTCTTGGTTCTGGTCTTTGGTTTCTACTTTATCGGTGAGCACGGTGTATTAAACTGGCTGCTTCTATATTGTAAGGATCAGTTTGCTATGGATTCAAGTCAGGCATCCATCTACCTTTCTATGTTCTCCGGTACGATGATGGTTGGCCGTCTGGTGATGGCTCCTCTTGTTCAGAAATGGGGACCATCTCGAAGCATTCAGATCTTCGGTGGCATCGGAACGGTTCTCTATGCAGTCGGTATCTTCTGTGGAAAGCCTACATTGGGTCTTGTCGGTATCTCCGGTTTGTTTGTATCCATCCTGTATCCGACACTGCTTTTGTTCATTCAGCAGTATTACCCGTCCTCGATTGCATCCACTGCAACTGGAACGATTATCAGTATCGCAACTGTTTTTGATATTGCATTCAATCTATTATTTGGAAAGATTATTGATCAGATGGGATATCATCTTGGATTTATGATTCTTCCGATCTCT
>CAUCWU010000369.1 GCA_958446555.1 uncultured Lachnospiraceae bacterium
ATGCAGGATACCTGCTATTAATCAAAAATCATTAGCCCTTTACGGCTCCGACTGTGATACCGCCGATAAAGTAACGCTGTACAAATGGATAAATCAGAATAACTGGTCCTGTTGCTAAGATTGCATTTGCCATCTTAAGTCCATTTGATGGAAGATCTGACAGGTCAACATACTGACCTGCTACTGTACTCTTTAAGCTGTTTACCTTATTTACAACCTTATACAAAGTATACTGCAGCGGATAAACACTAACCTTCTCACTTAAAAACAGTGATGACTGATACCACTCATTCCAATAACCAATTGCAAGGAACAAACCGATTGTTGCAAGTGCCGGCTTTAACATTGGAAGAATCAATGCGGTAAAGATCTTCATATCACCAGCTCCATCAATCTTACCAGACTCGGTGATCTCATGAGGAATAGACTTTACAAAGTTCTTCATCAAAATGATCAGCCAAGATGACATCAGAAGCGGAAGCCATACTGCTAAGTAGTTATCCTGCAGCTTGTAGGTCTGTGTCATTAACAGGTAGTACGGAGCCAAACCTGCTGAGAACAGTGTGGTAAAATAGATGTAGAATGAGATTGCATTGCGGAATGGGAAATCCTTTCTCTGCAAAGCATATCCAGTCATGGAAATGATTCCCAGACCAACGAGTGTACCAGTTAAGGTCATCGTGATAGTCAGTCCATAAGACTTCCATATTGCACCACCCTGGATTACCATCTCATAAGCTTTTGTAGTGAACTGCTTTGGGAACAGCTGCGCACCTTCGGAACGAATAACTTCTTCAGATGTAAATGAAGTTCCGATGATGATCAAAAATGGAAGTACACAAGCGAGTGCATAAAACGTAACTACTACATATCCTATTGTACGGATTATGATATCGGAGCGATCCAGCTTGATTTTCGTACCTTTTACTGTCGATTTTGCCATTTCTTTCTCCCTCCTTAGAATAATGCGTACTCAGGATCGATCTTCTTAACAGCAAAGTTACTTGCCATAACGATACAGAATCCGATGATAGACTGATACAGGCCGACTGCAGATGCCGTTGAAAAGTTGAAATCCGTCATTGTGCTTCGATATACATAAGTCTCAATAATATCAGTAGTGTCATACAACAATGGGTTCGTTCCGACGATGTTGTAGAACAGACCGAAGTTTCCTTTTACGATACCGCCAAGTGCGAACAAAAGTAAGATAACGATTGTGCTTCGAAGACTTGGCAGAATAATGTAGCGAATCTTCTGGAAGCAGTTTGCACCATCCACTCTTGCTGCCTCGATGATAGAAGTATCAATACCGCAGATAGATGCAAAGTAAACAACTGAGTTATAACCAGTTACCTGCCACAGATATACGGCAATTAAGATTGGTGGCCATACACTCTTATCGGAATACGGCTGCCATTTTTCCATACCCAACTTTACTAAAATACCATTGATAAATCCGGTATCGTAGTTTAACAGGTTGAATACAAGGAAACCAACAAGAACCTGTGAGATGAAGTATGGAAGGAACATCAATGTCTGTGAAACCTTCTTAAAATACTTATTGTGGATCTCGTTTAACAAAACTGCCATTAACATCGCAATGATGTTTCCTAAGAAGATGAAAGCCAAGTTGTAAAGAATCGTGTTCTTTGTCAGGTCGAGGAGCTTTCCAGACTGCATCAGGAACTCGAAGTTCTTTAGACCAACAAACTTGCTTCCGAAAATACCGTCTCTGTAATTGTACTTAACGAATGCCACATAGATACCTGGAAGCGGCATGTAGTTAAATGCAAAGAAGAATATGATTGCCGGCACACACATAAGTGTCAGTACACGATACTTTTTAAGGTTATAGAAAAAGCCATGCTTTTTCTTGTACTGATACTGGGGTAAAGTTGATGTTGTCTTTCCCATGTTACCCTCCTTAATAATAAAGAATAAAATTTGAATTTCAGCCCCTGCTGCGCTCATGGTTTATAGGTTTATTTGACGCATTCATGAAACCGCTTTCATCTTTCTCATAAAAAAATAAATTCATAACACATTATGTATATTTTCTATCAGAAAGGTGAGATTTCATTCGTGCATTTCGACCATCCTTGCTGAAACCCTTTTCATAGCTTTATTATATATTTTTTATCTGATATGTCAACATATTTTTGCGCATTCTAACATCTTTGTAATAACTTACTAATATGCAAGCCTTTTTATTGTGCATATTTTACAATTAAAATAGGAGTGAACATATGTCACTCCTTGATTTCTTGTTATACTAGCCTATTTTGCCTATTTTCTGTCTTCCTTTGGCCTTATGAAACCACTTTCATATCCCTAAAATATTTTATTCAGGCACATGTGTGCAGGAATCCCTTACACTGATTCCAACAGGAACCATATAGTCCTCAGGGCATGTCTCGTTCTCTGACGCGCGGATTGCTGCATCTACAAGATGCTTTGCAAACTCTGTATAGTTGGCTCCCACTGATGTTAATGCTGGTGTCAATGCACCTGACAAGTACGTATTATCAAATGCTACTACTGAAATATCCTGCGGAACACGAAGCCCCTCATCATGAATTGCCCTAAGTACACCTGCTGCCGTAAAATCGTTGATTGCCACTATTGCTGTCGGCCGATCTGGATTTTTTAAAAGTTCTTTCGTACAGTCGTAACCGCTATCATTGGAGTAATCAATAGAATCGAATACATAATCTTCACGATATACAATTCCTCTTTGCCTAAGCATTGTGCGATATCGCATACGCTTTTCCAGTGTAGACTTCGCATCCTTTCGCCCGCCAATTGTTGCAATCTTTTCATGACCAAGGCTAAATAAATAGTCCATCGCCAGATCCATGCTACCGCCCTCATCAAGATGAATTTTACAATTTCTCACACCTACAGGACGATTTGTTGCTATAATTGGTGTGCTTTCCAAGATATGATTAAGCTGTTCTACATATTCTTCATCTACCGCAATTCTGTCTATTACACCGCCAACTACGATAATTGCATCCACCTGCTGCTCATACAACTTCATTAACTGCTTTTTTTCAAGCTCTGGATCACCTAAGGACGTAAGCATCAGCAGCAGATAACCTGCTTTATCTGCTGCTTTTTCACATTCTGTCGCTACTGCCGAATAGAATGGGCTATAAATATCAGCAATCATCAAACCAATTGATCTTGTTTTCGAGTTGCTTAATCCTTGTGCCAGCGCATTTGGTGTGTATCCATATTTCTGTATCACGCTTTGTACCTTTTCGCGCTTTTCTTCACTGACT
>CAUCWU010000370.1 GCA_958446555.1 uncultured Lachnospiraceae bacterium
CAACCTTATCAGCTGTCTCTTTCGCATCTTTTTCATCATAGACAGCGTGATCGCCACCCGGAATCACCGGAACACCGGCACGAATCATCGTCTCTCTCGCCGCCTGCTTATCGCCAAGCTTTGCAATCACATCGGAACTTGGCCCAATAAAAATAATATTGCACTCTTCGCAAAGCTTTGCGAACCGACTGTTCTCCGACAAAAGGCCAAAGCCTGGATGAATCGCCTCTGCTCCAGAGACAATGGTTGCGCTGATGATGCGCTCCATGGACAGGTAGCTCTCGCTAAGCTTTGCAGGGCCGATACAGATTGCCTCATCTGCAAGCTTCGCATGAAGTGCATCCTTATCTGCCTCTGAATAGACAGCTACCGTCTCAATCCCCATCTCACGGCAGGCACGAATGATGCGCACTGCAATCTCTCCCCGATTCGCTACAAGAACTTTCCTGATCATGTTTCCTCCTACCCGATCATAAAGGTCAACTCTGCGCGGACAACCACCTTGCCATCCACACTTGCAATCGCCTCTCCGATTCCAACTGGTCCTTTTTTCTTAATAATTTTGGTCTCAAGACGCACCTTATCACCCGGCACAATCTTTCCACGAAAGCGACACTTATCAATCCCACCAAAGTAGGCAGTCTTTCCCTGATTCTCCGGAAGAGAAAGAATTGCAACCGCGCCAGTCTGTGCCAATGCCTCAATCGTAAGTACACCTGGCATTACCGGCTCCTGTGGAAAATGTCCGGCAAAAAAATCTTCTCTGTACGATACACACTTGTATCCAACCGCATACTCGCCCGGCACATAGTCCTCAATATAATCAAGTAAGAGGAATGGGTGGCGATGCGGGATGATTTTCTTAATTTCGTTTATATCTAAATGATTCATAATACTCCTCTATTTTATAATGAACAGCCTTTGCCCAAACTCAACAGCCTCTCCATTTGCCACGCAAATTTCTTCGACAACACCGCTTTCTTCAGCTGTAATCTCATGCATCAGCTTCATTGCCTCAACAATGCCAAGTGTCTGTCCTTTTTTGACCGTATCACCAACCGAGACAAATGGTGCTTCCCCCTCTCCCGGTGCCGTGTAAAAAATACCGACAAGAGGAGAGTTGATTGTCTGCGTTTCTGGAGCTTCTTCTGTTTCATAAGATGCACTCTCTTCCAAAAAACTTCCAGATGCCGCCTGCATGCGGTTTTCATTTTGCAAAAGTAACTCTTCTGGATTCTTTACAACAACCTCTTTTGCCGCATTCTTTTTTAATCGAAGCTTCATGTTGCCTGTCTCATAACAAAAATCATCTAGCTTTGACTTTGATACATGATCGATCAGCTTTAAAAGATCGTCCAGTTCCATCTGCTTCTCCTCCATTTTTGTATTCTTCCTCACTCTTCATATTTCTTTATTAAAATAGATGCATTATGGCCGCCAAAGCCAAGTGAATTGCTCATCGCATAGACAACCTCTTTTTGCTTTGGTTCACCAATTGTATAATCCAAATCGCACTCTTCATCTAGCTCTTTTGTTCCCACTGTCTGGTGGATAAAATTCTCCTCAACCGACTTTGCGCAGACAACAAACTCGACACCACCTGCTGCTCCAAGCAAATGTCCAGTCATTGACTTTGTAGAGTTGATGCTGACCTTTTTAGCTGCATCGCCAAGTGCCAGCTTGATTGCTCTTGTCTCAAACAAATCGTTGTGATGAGTTCCTGTTCCGTGTGCATTGATATAAGTAATCTCTTCTGGTTCAGCCTTTGCCTCTGTCATTGCAAGCTCCATTGCCTTAGCTGCTCCGCTTCCATCTTCACATGGGGATGTGATATGGAATGCATCCGCTGTTGCGCCATAGCCAACTACTTCTGCATAGATATGTGCACCGCGCGCCTTTGCGTGCTCTAGCTCTTCAAGCACAACGACGCCTGCTCCCTCTCCAAGGACAAAGCCTTTTCTATTTTTATCGAAAGGAATAGATGCATAAAGCGGATCTGTTGATGTGGAAAGAGCGGTCAGTGACTGAAAGCCAGCGATTCCAGTTGGACAAATGCTGCTCTCTGCACCACCTGCAAACATAATATCTGCATCATCATACTGGATCGCACGAAATGCATCTCCGATACAGTGCGTACCGGATGCGCAAGCCGTCACCACATTCGTACATTTTCCGCGAAGCCCCAGCTGAATCGAAACATTTCCTGCTGCCATATTAGAAATCATGCGCGGAACCATAAGTGGATTGACACGGTTTACCTGACCTTTTAAGATCTTTTCATGCTCAGACTCCATCATCTCAAGAGAGCCAATTCCAGAGCCAATCACGACACCAGCTCGAAATGCATCCTCTTTTGTAAGATCCAAACCTGAATCCGAAAGTGCCTCCTTTGCAGCAGCCACTGCATATTGTGAAAAACGATCCATTCTCTTTGCTGCCTTAAAATCCATACGATCAGCTGCTTTAAAGTCCTTTACCTCCGCTGCCAATGTAACCTTGTAGCCTGTCGTGTCAAAACGGGTGATCGGACCAATTCCAACCTTTCCCTCTTTGACGGAATTCCAAAATTCTTCAACCGTATTTCCAATCGGTGTCACTGCTCCTAAGCCTGTCACAACCACTCTTCTCTTCATCCAACTAACCATGCCTTTCCAAAACTTTCTTTATACCAACCCACCATCAACCAAAATCACCTGTCCTGTAATATAGGCTGCGTCATCTGATGCCAAAAAGGCTACTGTCTTTGCGACATGCTCTGGCTTTCCGAGTGTTCCCATCGGGATCTGGCTGATGATCTGATCTCTCACCTGTTCACTTAATTTTTTCGTCATATCGGTCTCAATAAAGCCCGGTGCCACCGCATTGACTGTGATGCCGCGGGAAGCAAATTCCTTTGCTGCCGATTTTGTAAGACCGATCACGCCTGCCTTTGACGCTGCATAATTGGCCTGTCCTGCATTTCCAGAAACACCCACTACCGAAGAAATATTGACGATTCTTCCGCTTCTTTGTCGAAGCATCGGTCTTGCCACCTGACGCATCATATGGAAGGCTCCCTTTAAATTGGTATCCAAGACGGCATCAAAATCCTCTTCGGAGATACGCATTAACAGATTGTCGCGCACAATTCCAGCATTATTTACCAAAATGTCAATTCGCCCATATGTATGAATTACATCAGTAATCATTTTCTCACACTCGGCTGCATCTGCCACATTACACTGAATGCTCACTGCCTTGCCACCTAATTGTGTAATCTCATC
>CAUCWU010000371.1 GCA_958446555.1 uncultured Lachnospiraceae bacterium
GATATGACAAATGCAGTGTATCCAGAGCGGCCGCTGGTTCCTCATATTCGTGCTGTTCAAGACCGTGTTGTTCTTGAGATTCAGCGAGGCTGTATCAGAGGATGTCGTTTCTGTCAGGCTGGCATGGTATATCGTCCGGTGCGTGAGCGCGATGTAGAACGCCTAAAGAAGCTTGCAATTACAATGCTTCAAAATACTGGATATGATGAGATTTCACTTAGCTCTCTTAGTTCCAGCGACTATTCAAAGCTTCCTGAGCTTGTGAATTTCTTGATTGATGAGTGTAATCGAAGAAAGATTAATATTTCTTTGCCGTCTCTTCGTATTGATGCATTTTCTCTTGATGTCATGAGTAAGGTACAGGATGTCAAAAAGAGTAGTTTGACATTTGCACCAGAGGCCGGAACGCAGCGTCTTCGTGATGTAATCAATAAGGGGCTGACTGAGGAAGTGATCCTCCAGGGTGCAAGAGAGGCTTTTGAGGGTGGCTGGAGCCATGTGAAGCTGTATTTCATGCTGGGTCTTCCGACAGAGACAGAAGAAGATATGAAGGGAATCCCGGAGCTGGCCGAACGCATGGCAGAGACTTACTATGAGATTCCAAAGGAAAGAAGAAATGGTAAGTGTCAGATTACGATGAGTACCTCTTTCTTTGTGCCAAAGCCATGTACGCCGTTCCAGTGGGCAAAGATGTTCTCACCGGAGGAGTATCTTGGTCGTGCTAGAATTGTCAATCATACGATGAAGGAGCAGCACAACCAGAAGAGTTTGAAATACAACTGGCATGAGGCTTATGTAACAGTACTTGAGGGTGTATTGGCAAGAGGAGACCGAAAGGTAGCCGATGCAATTGAGACAGCATACCATATGGGTGCTTTATATGATGCATGGGGCGAGACCTTCCATTATGAGATCTGGACGGCAGCCTTTGAAAAGTGTGGCCTTTCAATTGATTTTTACAATACAAGAGAGAGAAGCCTTGATGAAATCTTTCCGTGGGATTTTATTGACACGGGTGTGACAAAGGCATTTTATAAGAGAGAGTGGGAGCGAGCAATGCAGGAGAAGATTACACCGAATTGCCGTCAGTCCTGTTCTGGCTGTGGAGCAAAGCGTTTTGGAGGAGGTGTCTGCTTTGAAAATCAGAATTCAGTTTGCTAAATACGGAAAGATGATCTATATCGGACATCTTGACATCATGCGTTATTTCCAGAAGGCACTTAGACGTGCCGATGTCGATTTGGCCTATACACAGGGCTTTAATCCACATCCGATTTTGTCATTCGCAGCACCGCTTGGTGTTGGCATTACTAGCTGCGGAGAATATGCCGATTTAGAGGTTCATTCAAGTGGCTCTACAGAGGAGATGCTTTCACGGTTAAATGCAGCAATGGTTCCAGGAATGGAAATTTTGGATTATCGTGTTCTGCCGGATGATGTAAAGAATGCAATGAGCAGTGTGGCTGCAGCTGATTATTGCCTAACATTTCGAGAGAAAAAGACACCTCTAGATACGCTTGGTATGTCATCCGCAGAGTATTTAAAGGGCTTTGAGGAGTTTTTAAAACAAGAATCTATCGTAATCATAAAAGAGACAAAGAAGGGCACTCGCGAGATGGATATTCGCCCTCTTGTTTATGATTTTTGTTTAAAAGAGAAAAGTGAAACTGGAGACGGGCCAGCGATTTTCTTGCAGGTATCAACAGGAAGCACTGATAATTTAAAGCCAGAGCTTGTATTAAAAGCTTATCATGAGCAGGCAGTTTTCCCATGGGAGCCAGGCAATATTGAGATCTGTCGTCTGGAGACTTACACCAATACAGCAGTTTCTACACCAGAAAATCCGGTCAAGCCTTGTTTTGTACCGCTTCGTGAGATGGGAAGTGTCCTTACAAAAGCGGTTTTACCTGAGGATACTTCAAAGGAGAGCAATCTATGAGTCGCCGATTGCTCTCAATGCAGGGAGACAAGGTTTTAACTGCTTTATGGGATGACAACCGCATTGTTGAGTGTAGTGTAGATGAGCGCGTTCCAGCTTTTTTAGGACGAATCTATCTGGCAAAGGTAGATCATATCGTAACAAGTATTGGCGGGGCATTTTTATCAGCAGGTGATGAAAAGTTTTACTATTCCTTAAAGGAAAATCCGTTGCCAGTGTTTGTGTCGAAGAAGCGCGAAGAGATGATTACACAGGGCGATGAGATTGTCGTTCAGGTAACAAAGGAAGCTTTAAAAACAAAAGAAGCTTGTGCGGGATCGAAGCTTCAAATTGGTGGACGCTATTGTGTCGTTATGATGGAAACTGTCGGAAAAGAGCCAAAAGTGAAGATCCTTCTTTCAAGAAAAATTTCTGATAGTAGTTTTCGTTCAGAGATTTCCAAACTGGCAGAGGAACATCCAGCTGTAAAGGCATTGTCAAAGATCGTTTTTCAGCATGACTTTTCGTTGTCTGTGATGGTTCGCACCAATGCGGCAGAGGTTGAACAAAAGCTTGTACTTGATGAGATTGCCTCTTGCTGTAGTCAGCTACAAACCGTTCTTCAAACTGCATCCTTTCGCAGCAGTGGAAGCTGTCTGTGGCAGCCTCTTCCTGCCTATATCAGCGCAATACGTGACACTTCACTAAGTGGATTGGAAACGATTGTATGTGACAATGAGGATCTGTTAAATGAAGTAAAAACAGCTCTAGAGGCGAATGGCGCTGGTGAAGGATTAACCTATTCTCTTTATCAAGATGAATCCTATCCAATGCGAAAATGCTATAATTTGGATGTGACGCTTGAAAATGCATTGCAAACTCATGTCTGGCTATCATCAGGTGCATATCTCATTATTGAACAGACAGAGGCACTTGTCGCGATTGATGTCAATACAGGAAAGGCGGTTGCCGCCGGAAAAAAGAAGGAAAGCTTAGATTCGTATTTTTATCGAATCAATTTAGAAGCTGCCAAAGAAATCTTATATCAGATTCGTCTTCGCAATCTTTCTGGTATGATTTTGGTGGACTTTATCAATATGACAGATTCAGCGTTGGAGGAGGCTTTAATGAAGGAGTTGTCTGCTTTGGCATTGAAAGATCCAGTGTATACAAGAATTGTTGATATGACAGCTCTTGGTCTTGTAGAAATTACAAGAAAAAAGTTGAGAGAACCACTTGACAAACAACTTAAGATGTGTTAAAGTATTAACCGTGTGCCGCACAATGAGGTTTAAGCTCTGCATATTTGCAGACACCGTACTTGGCGAGTAATTATC
>CAUCWU010000372.1 GCA_958446555.1 uncultured Lachnospiraceae bacterium
CGGTAAATGCCTCCATAAAATGGTACTCTCTGACAAACACCGAGAGAACCAGACGATTTCTCGTTCCCTCATGGCGGTTATAGGAACGAAACTGTCCGATGGCCTCCATGGTTCTTCCTCTGTAATCCTGATTGATATCGATCAGACGCTCAGAGATCATCACTGGGATTGTGTCAGACTGATCACTCAGTCGGTTCACCGACAGATCCATTATGTAAAAACTCTCTCCAAACACCTCATGGCTGAACTGGAACCCTGATACGACAACTCCAATGATACTTACCTTATTATTTTCTGCATTTCTTTCCTGCATTTTTTTGTTCCTCCTACTTTTTATTCGCAGTGGCCGGACCCAAAGCCGCTGCTTGTATCTGTTATTTTTCTAACCGGTGTAATGTCTCATTCATTTTCATCTTAATGGGACACTACACTAATTATTCCTATGTCTCAACACAGCTACATTATAACGAAGTTATTTTAAAAACGCACGGAAAATGCCTCGCAGGATTCGATGTTTGACCACTATTATTCGACAAAAATTAATCTTTTTTTCAATTTTTCTTCTCCTATTTTTTTTCGTTTTTTGCTTTTTTCGACGTATCTTCTACATTTATGATTTCTTCAGTTTTATTTTGCAGTCGATGAAAGCGATAAACTACGCAAAAAGGACAGGCTGATAAAACCAGTCTGTCCTTTTCTTTCGTAGTGTATGGATTGTCTTTTTCCAGAAATCCTTTATCCTTGTTATATGCTTTTCTTCTTAGCAGATATCATATTAACAGTTAACTGCTTTTTACTCTTTGTGATTGATATAGTTAATCAATCCACCTTCGCTGATAATCTTCTGCATGAACGGCGGGAATGCCTGTCCCTGGAAGGTCTTTCCAGTGGTCTCATCGGTGATGATACCAGTATTAAAGTCGATATCAACCTGATCGCCTGCCTTGATCTCTTTGCTAGCCTCTGGGCACTCAATGATCGGAAGACCGATATTGATTGCATTGCGGTAGAAAATTCTTGCAAAGGTCTCTGCGATAACACAGCTTACGCCTGCTGCTTTGATTGCGATTGGTGCATGCTCTCTTGAGGAGCCACAGCCAAAGTTTTTATCTGCAACAATGATATCGCCCTTCTTTACCTTGGAAACAAAGTCCTTATCAATATCCTCCATGCAGTGCTTTGCAAGCTCTGCCGGATCAGAAGAATTTAAGTAACGTGCCGGAATGATTACATCCGTATCTACGTTGTCACCGTATTTAAATACGCATCCATTTGCTTTCATATCTTACTTTACCATACCTTTCTGATTATTTCAGTTCCTTCGGTCCTGAGATCTTTCCGGTTACAGCACTTGCTGCTGCAACATACGGGCTTGCCAGATATACTTCACTGGTAACATCTCCCATACGGCCTACAAAGTTACGGTTTGTTGTGGAAACGCATCTCTCATGTGCAGCCAAAATACCCATGTATCCGCCAAGGCACGGTCCACAGGTTGGAGTGCTGACAACAGCGCCTGCCTGAATGAAGGTCTGAACCAGTCCCTCTTCAATTGCCTGAAGGTAGATTGCCTGTGTTGCCGGGATTACGATACAGCGAAGTCCCTTTTTTACCTTTCTGCCCTTTAAAATCTCTGCTGCCGCACGAAGATCCTCGATACGGCCGTTTGTACATGATCCGATTACAACCTGATCGATTGCGATATCGCCGACCTCATCAATGGTATGTGTGTTCTCTGGCAGATGCGGGAAGGATACGGTTGGCTTTAAGCTGGACAGATCGATCGTGTAGGTTGCTGTGTACTCTGCATCCTCATCTGCCTCGTAAACCTTGTATTCCTTTGTGGAGTGCTCCTTCATATATGCGATGGTCTTCTCATCTACCGGGAAGATACCATTCTTACCACCGGCTTCAATTGCCATGTTTGCAATACACAGACGATCATCCATTGAAAGATACTGAATACCATCACCGGTAAACTCCATTGACTGGTACAATGCACCGTCAACACCGATCATTCCGATGATATGTAAGATAACATCCTTTCCGGTTACATACTCAGCTGGCTTTCCAGTTAATACAAATCTGATTGCGGACGGTACCTTGAACCATGCCTTGCCAGTTGCCATACCAGCTGCCATATCGGTACTTCCAACACCGGTGGAAAATGCGCCAAGCGCGCCGTAAGTACAGGTATGAGAATCAGCACCGATTACAACATCGCCCGCAACAACCAGTCCTTTCTCCGGCAGAAGTGCATGCTCGATACCCATCTCGCCTACATCAAAGAAGTTGGTGATCTCATTGCAGCCTGCAAATTCTCTTACACACTTGCAATGCTCTGCTGACTTGATATCCTTGTTTGGAACAAAGTGGTCAAGTACAAGCGCGATCTTATCCTTATCAAATACTCCCTTTTTGTCAAAACGGTCCATCTCATGGATCGCAACCGGAGAGGTAATGTCATTGCCTAAAACAAGGCTCAAATCTGCCTCAATCAGCTGTCCGGCCTTTACCTCTGGCAGCCCTGCTGCTGCAGCCAGAATTTTCTGCGTCATCGTCATTCCCATAATAGAAATCTCCTTGCTGTAAATATCTGCTTTTTGCTGCGTGTCTGACTACAGCCAGATCGCGCTTTGCCTAAGAAAGAAGGCAGCTGCCTCTGCAACCGCCTAGTTCCTTGCATTGTTACTTATTTTACTGGATAATAAATCGATAGTCAATGATTTTTTATCTCATAATGTCATGATACATCGCAGCGGAGCAATTCGTGAGTATCAATTAATTTAATCAATCACCCCTTCTCCAGATCCATTTGATACAGTTCCTTCTTCGAAGAGATTATCAAAATCACTTCCGATTTCGTCAAATAAAGTTCCATCGACACCCGTATCATTATCGGTCTCATATGGTGCAGGCTCGGTACTAATATCATTTGTATTGTTTGTATCTGTTGCCTGCGTGTTTGACTCCCGTGTTGTTTTTTCTGTACTCTGTGTACTTTCTTTTTCGGTGGTTGTTTGTGTGGTCTGTTTTGCCGGTACGTTTGAATTCTTGTCCGAGCAAGCCGTAAACAGTACTGACATTACAATTGCAATTGCAAAAACAGCGAAACGTTTCATAGTAATCTCCTTCCTCACATTCCGGACTGCTGTTTGATCGACCGGATTTACGCTTTTAGTATGTGAGAAAAGAGCATTTCCTTTCCTGGTAATCTCTGGAAAAGAAAATTTATAAAGAGTAGCCCGAAAGTG
>CAUCWU010000373.1 GCA_958446555.1 uncultured Lachnospiraceae bacterium
TTCATCCCCGCCCGACTATGTCGGACGAGGTTTTCTGCGAAGAACTGGATAAAAACACATGAAATACAACTATATTAAATTCAAATAAAGGAAAAAAGGATTTTAACATTATGCTTCGATCTGTTTCTATGAATGATATTTCGGACGGCAAGCTTTACTCGTCCTCTGATATGGTAAAAGCTGACAGTCTCGGCTGTGATGGTTGCCATGAATGCTGCTGCCATATGGGTAACTCCATTTTGTTAGACCCACTTGATGTGCATCAGCTTTCTTGTGGTCTTCATACCCCGGCAGCTGCTCTTTTTAACGGAAAGCTGCAATTAACACCTGTTGATGGAATTGTTTTGCCCGCAATTGCAATGACACCAGATACCGACCAATGTTCTTTTTTAAATGAAAATGGACGCTGTTTGATCCACACATTTCGCCCTGGCTTTTGCCGCCTGTTTCCGCTTGGACGTGTCTATGACGGCACTGGATTTTCTTATTTTTTGCAGACAGACCAGTGTAAAAAAGAACATCTGGCAAAGGTGAAGGTGCGCCAATGGATTGGAATTCCTCAGTTTAAGCGCTATGAGCAGTTTGTCTGTGACTGGCACTATTTTCTAAAGGATGTGGCAGTTGCATCACAAGGACTTTCTCCTGAGCTGATTAAGACACTCCATTCTTATATTTTAAAGAATTTTTATCTGACTGCATATCAAGAAAATACTGATTTTTACGATCAGTTTTATGCACGTCTAAAGAATGCGAAGGATTTGCTATTATAATTTTTTCTTTGCAGCAAAATAGGTGACATATCAAATTATATGTCACCTATCATATTTTAAAATTACAAGTTTTCATGCACAACTCTCAATAAAATTTTATGGACAAAAATTTACTTTTGATCAGGCATTGTACTGCTTTTCTCCCTCTTCTAGCACAGTGATCTGACCGTTTGTCACTTCAACCTTTGTCACTGAACAGTTTTTCTTTAGTCCGCTCTTCCAAAATTCACTAATTGGCTGTTTTTTCACCCAAAGCATCATTGACTGCAAAGCGGCTCCATGAGTTGCAATCAAAATTGATTTATCTTGGAGTTCTTCTCTTGTTGTGATATCCTCAAGGAAGTTCCATGTACGCGCACATAGCATTTTCGCATCCTCACCGTTTTCTGGTGCCTTATACTGCTCTGGATGTGCAAAAAATTCAGCAAAGCATCCAACTGGCTGCCCATTTTCATCTCTTCCTCTCATGCCTTCACAAATGCCAAAACAAATCTCTTCAATTCTTTTATCCTCAATAATCGGAATATCTCTTCCGGCCAATACAAGCTCTGCCGTTTCTTTTGCACGCTTTAATGGGCTTGAAAAAGCAAGGTCAATATGGGTATTTGCCAGTGTTTTTCCAGCTTCAATTGCAGATTCGCGTCCATTTTCATTAAGTGGAATATCGGACTGTCCCTGCATTCTCATGTCTTTATTCCAGTCTGTCTGTCCATGTCTAATAAAATATAAAAGCATTGTTTATCCTCTCATTTCCATAAAATTTCCAATGAATACATTATTACAAAAGGAAGGTTCCTACAAGATAAATACCAAGTTTTGCCACGCCGCTTAAAACCATGACAAGCACTGGGTTCATCTTGCGAAACTGAATCAGATACACAGCGGCAATAAAGATAATTACCATATCAATCTGTGTCTTCTGAATCAAAATCATACCTTCCGGCCAAAAAGCTGTAACTAGAATAGAAACACCTGCTGAAGCTATAAGTGCAACAACTGCCGGACGAAGCATTCCTAATATTCCCTGTAACAAATCCATTTTTCTGTAACGAAGATAAAGCTTTGCAAGAAGTGTAACTAAAATGCATGACGGAAGGATACATCCCGCTGTTGCAATAGCCGCTCCGCCAATACCCGCAACCTTTAATCCTACAAATGTTGCGCTGTTTACCGCAATCGGACCAGGTGTCATCTGTGAAATCGTTATTAAATTAGTAAATTCTGCCATGCTAAGCCATTTGTGACTATCAACCACCTGACTTTGAATAAGTGGCATCGCAGCATATCCGCCTCCAAAAGAAAAGGCGCCGATCTGAAGAAAACTTAAAAATAACTGTAAGTAAATCATTTCTGCACCTTCTTTCTCTGTGCTAGTGTAAGAACTGCACCTAAAGCACCGCAGGCTAAAATAATCAGTACTACATTGACATTACATACATAACCTGCTATAAATGCTGCAATCATAATGCACATAGATAATATACTTTTTGAGCGGACAATTCCGCTTCCCATATCAAATACAACACATGCAATTACTGCACCAACGCCTGCCTGCATTCCTGTCAGCACCTGCTGCACATACACATTTGAAGCAAACAGCTCATAGAAAAATGAAATAACAGAGATGATTACAAATGGCGGAATAATTGTTCCTGCAATCGCCGCTATAACTCCAATAATACCTTCCAGCTTATAACCGACTACAATTGCACCATTTACAGCAATTGCACCAGGTGTGGACTGCGCAATTGCAACAAGATCGAGCATCTCTTCCTCATCAATCCATCCAAGTTCATCCACAAATTTCTTTTTCATTAATGACACGATGACATAACCACCGCCAAATGTAAAGGCACTCAGATATAGAGTAGACCAAAACAGTTTGAGCAGACGCATCTTTTTTGATGCTGTCTGTTCCAGATTTTTTTCTAATTTTTCGCTCATGACTTCTCCCATTGTCCGCCTGCTGCCAAACGGTTTTTGACTGCTTCCATACGCTGATCTAGTGTGTTGATCATCTGCGCACACTCAAACAGTTCTTTTTGAAGTGAATCTTTCTCTGAGTCTGGAATTTCTTTTTTGTAGCGAAGTTTATGCTCAAGGCTTGCCCAAAAATCCATTGCAATAGTACGCAGCTGTACCTCAACCTTCATCAAACACTTTTCATTCTGAAGAAAAATTGGAACACGTACAATCAAATGAAGACTGCGGTATCCACTCGGCTTTGGATTTTTGATATAATCTTTTGTCTCTAATAACTCAATATCGTCCTGGTCAAGCAGACATTTCGCTAGTGTATAGATATCCTCCTGAAATGAACAGATCACTCTAACACCTGCAATATCGTCCAGATTTTCCTCCATTGATTTGGCACTGAATGATTTTCCTTTCTGCGCCAGCTTTCGGTTGATGCTCTCCATTGATTTTAATCTTGTCTTGATCGTCTCGATTGGATTGCGGTCATACTGAAGAGAAAACTGC
>CAUCWU010000374.1 GCA_958446555.1 uncultured Lachnospiraceae bacterium
GGAGCTGTAATATTAAGATCGGATTCCATTTCGATAGTCACGCGGTGAGACACCGGTATATTTTTTAAAGACATTTGAGAAATATTGGGCACTGTCAAAGCCTAAATGTTCAGAGATGGCCTGTATGCTGTCATTCTCGCAAGAGAGACAGCGACAGGCTTCTTCCATTCTCTGCTGCAAAATATATTGGGAGATCGTTTGCCCAGTCATCTGGTGGAAAAATCTTGAAACATGAGAACTGTTGTAGCAGACAGAGGAGGCAATCTCGTTCAGCGTCAAATTGCGGTTCAAATTAGCCTGAATGTAATCTTTGATCCGTTGTAGTGTCTGATGGCGAGAGTTTTGTTCTGCATTTACTGACAGTGAGAGAATGGCATCGGCGACCGAGTTAAAATAGTCAAAAACCTGTCCCCAATTATCAAATTGATCAATATGATACAGGCGAAACAGTCCAGTGCGAAAAGCCAACGATTTTTCAAGATCATGCTGTAAAATGTACTCAATAAAGACATTTGAAAGTTCATGATACAGATGGATTGCACCAAGTTTGTGCATACTTGCGTGTTTACTCCAAAAGTCATTGGCATCAGCTAAGGCTTTTTTTATATGAACTGGATCTTTGGCATTTAAACCGAATCGAAGGCTTGAGGCCAAATCTGGAAGCGTAACAGTATATTTTTTAGAAGAATCGACATTTTTTTGACGATCAGGACAAATGAAAAAATACTGACCGATTTGGGCAGAGCGCTCAAAAAGAAATTCATCGAGAGTGGCAGATAACTGTGCGTAAACACAACCGATTTGTTCCAAGCAAAGCGCAGTGTCAACCAAAATAAAAATAGGTGAAAGCTTGTCAAAAAGTGAAGAGTTTCCATCAAAATTAAGAGCTTCCTTGATATATAAAAGCATTGCATCTGCACTTTTTTTCAGAGTAGCAGACGGCTGCAAAAATACAGCCCACAGTGATGGATCAATAGGACAAATGAAAACCTCAAAGCGATCATCCAGACGGGCAGACAGTTCTTTCAAAGTGGATGTGATAAACTGTGGATCTTCCGCATACGAAAAAGCAGCTTGTTCGCCTGGTAGTTTTAAAAGAAGCAAGAAAAAGTCTCTCTTTAAATCAAATGCAAATGAACTTGGAAAAAACGATACTATTTCTGTAAAAAGAGAGATATGCTGACCAAGCAACAATTTTTTTAAAGGATCTCGGTAGAGTAGATAGTTTACATATAAATCTCTGGAATGCTCTTTTGACAGTAGCTTTCTGTGCTCGGTTTCAAAATCAAGCTGTGAGATTGCATCTCGCACGGCTTTTAAAATCGTATCATTGTCCTCTGTTTTTAATAAAAACGTGGCATTTTTTAATTTAGAGGAACGATAAATATAGTCAAAATCGGCATATCCAGTTAAAAAAATAATTTGACAGGACGGCCAGATTTCTGCAAGCTCATCAGCAATTTCTAGCCCTGTTTTTCCTGGCATATTGATATCAAGAAGAATCAGATCAATTCGCTGTGAATTAATGATTTGCATCGCTTCATCAGAATAGCAGCAAGTCAAAATATCCAAATCAAGCTCGGACTGGGCGCTGATCAATTCATAGATCGATTCGACAAGATAGCGCTCATCATCGACAATTAAAAGACGGTACATAATAAAAACTCCTTTGAATCAAATATTTTAGAGGCTGGATGAAAGGTAAGTTACTTTGACGCTTTTGGGGGAGTAGGCATCTGTTTGCGCGGCAGAGTCAGTGTGATTTTTAAGCCGCCCAAAGGGGAGCGGGTGATGGTCAGCGCATGTTCAATTGAGAAATAGAGCTGCAATCTTCTCGCAATATTTAAAAGGCCGGTTGTCTCAACTGAAAGGGAACCACTTGTCACCTGAGATATCTGCTCTTGCATGGTTTCTAATTGTGCATCGGACAATTCCTCTCCATTGTCTTCAACAAAAATATGTACAAGTTCTTCGTCTGCTTGGATTGTCACCTTTAACAGCCCACCGCGGATTTTTTGTTTTAGCCCATGTCCAAATGCGTTTTCAAGAAGAGGCTGCAAGATCAGTCTTGGCACGGTGATTTGGGCTAACTTCTGATCAAGCTCATCCATCTCAATTTTGATACGCCCATCAAAGCGAAAGCCTTGAATGTCAGCATAGACGCGGGCATGCTCGTATTCATCCGAAAGTGGTACCTCATCGCTTGTATTTTTTGTCAGAAAGCGAAAATAGACACCGAGCTCACGGGCAAGTTCTTTTGCAGGCTCTTTCATATCGCGTGCGATCATCTGGTTCAGCGTAAAAAAGCTGTTGTATAAAAAGTGCGGATTGATCTGTGCCTGAAGCTGCTTTAGCTGTGCTTTTTCAAGAAGAAGTGTCTGTTGAAATTCTTTTTGAATCAACTCGTCAAGCTGCTCAGCCATCTCGTTAAAGCTGTCGTAGAGGGGGACGAACTCAACCAAATTTGGACCATCAATTCGAGTATCAAAATGTCGATCGCGCAGTTTGATAAAGTTGGCAGACAAATCGTCAATCGGCTTTTTGATGATTCGAAAGGTTGTAAAAGCAAATAGAAGAGCAAACAGCAAAAGAGCTGCTGTATAGAGAATGCAGTATTGAACGGAAAATTCCATTCCGGGAAATAATTCGCTTGTCGGAATTAATTGCAAATAGGTGGCACCGATGGTTGTCAGATCAAAGCGAAGCAGACAATATTTCGTCCCATTTAGATGAACAAAAGATTGGTCGTCCTTCTCGGTGAGCACTGTTTTTGTAACATCTTCCTCTAAATTAGAGACAAAATTTTCACCAATCTGAAGAAGATAGTACGAATTTGGATATAGGCGTGTATCTTCAAATAGTTCTTCTAATCCGGGAATGGAATAGACCGTCTCCACAATGATATGTGGATTTGTCCATGACGAATACTGGACAAAGGAAAAATTCCCATTGTGCATTTTGAGCTGCTCTGGCAAGTAGCGCAAGGAAAGAAGAACATCAATCTCATCATCTGACAAATCCGTGCTACTTCCGATGGCAGTTTGTGTTGGATAATCATAGGAATTGTTCGGATTGTAGGTCAGATGAAGCAGAGGCAGATGAAGGCAGATGTTACTCACAGAGGAATTGCTTAGCTGAATATTGTACAGTGTATCGCGGATAAAATTTACCTGACTCATTCGCTCATAGGTTGACATTGGATCGTTTGGATTGGAAATTCGGCGCACACGGCTGTTT
>CAUCWU010000375.1 GCA_958446555.1 uncultured Lachnospiraceae bacterium
GTATGCTCAGACATAAACGTTAAAATCAAACGGACTCTTGTCGTCTTATTGGGTCTTTCTGGGAATGCCTCTAAACTGATGTTTTCAAACATCGTCAATTTTTCCCCTGTCTTTTTGATTTTTAGACGAATTGAAGAGGTATCGTCAAGAATCAAATCCACTGTTGTACGGCAATCATACCAATTGCTTCCCTCTTTTGCAAGCATCAAAACCTTTTTGCTGCCGTGCACACTGGTATCCATCCAAATCGAAGCGCCAACTCTGCCCTCGCAGATGATCGTATACGGATACGAATTTCGCCCATGAAGCTCATTGTTTCCGGTGATCACTGCACCTTTGGCAAAGATGTTGCTCTCATAGAAGACCCCTTTTCGCACTCGCCCTCCAGTGGCAACATAGGCCAAAAAACTCTTTCCCCATTCTCCACAATTTTCCATCGGTTTTCCGCTGACAAACAGCGAACTAATACCTCGATGGTCAACGAGTTTTTCAAGATGCTCACGGATTGTGGAATCCACCATTTTGCGGTGGGTCTCATTTTTCATAATATCCTGTGGTAAATTGCTCTCAAGTACCTGTCTGGTTGCCCGAATCACTGGTGGATTGACGCTACGAATCAAGTTTAATTCATAACCACTAAGCTGAGAACCCGACCAATCCAGAAGAAGGGCACGGCTATCAAAATTGGCCTTTGGCTGGCGAAGCACAAAATACAAAAATGCCTCTGTGTGATTGATAATGCTGACATTTTCTCTTGGAATGTCAAGCTGATCCATACAATGAATGATACTATCCATCACCGAAGGATCTGTCTTTTCTAATGTAAAGACAAGTCTTGCAATTGTGCGTGTACCACTCTGCTCGTAAACGGTCTCAAGAAGGGTGCCAATGTACGCCCCAAGAAGCTCTTCCGGTGTATAGCGCTTATCGCCTACTGCCACACTGTCCTTCTTGGCAAGATGCGTCAACAGCTTATCCACTACAGTGCCACCGCCCTCAAGCACAGCTTCATATGCCTCTTTTCCTACCAGCCAGCCGTCTTTTCCCTTCTTTCGCCCAAGAGCAGTTTGAATCACCGCACGGTTATCTGCCTGAGGAAAACTTATGTCGGCTGGGTTCATATTGTCTGGACGGTACCGGCTTATTTTTGTCACATCATCACATAAATCAAAACCTAGTATCAGTTTTTCCATGTTCTTTCGTCCTTTTATAGTAAGATGTACAGTTCTTTGGCTGCCTCGCGGTTTCGGATTGCCTTCACACACTCTGCCTTCCACTGCTCGTAATTTTCTTTTCGTTCCAGCTCGATTAATTTTTGAATCTCGCCGTAAATGCTACCTTCTCTGCAATAGCACGAGGACGGATCAAGAAGCACTTCCTTGACCTCTTTTTCTTCGTCTCCATCGCCACAGAGCACACAAATCTGCACCATCTCATCTGGGAACAAAAATACACCTGCCGTATAGATGCCCGGATAAATCTCCTGCATCTCATATGTAACCTGCTTGCCTCTAGGAATTAATTCACCGCGCAACCATACATGACAGCCTGGTGTGCCATTCCACTGGACAATAATGCGGCCTTCCATCTGATGCGGAAGTTCGATCAGTCCCTTTAGCCCGTGGAAGCATTTCATATAAATTCCCTTTGCACAATATGCATACAATAACTGTTCACACAGCTGCTTACTCTGCTCTGCAAGTTCTTTTTGTCGGCTGTACTGTTGCAAAAGAGCAAGTGAAAAGACCTCTGGAAGCCCCTGCGACTGCTCAAGGAGCAAGTTTTCAAGCGTATCCTGCGCTTTTTCTGAAAGTTCGGTCTCTTTCATCAGGCTTTCATGGCAATGCACAACCAAAACCGCCCGGTCAAGCTTTTCAGACGTACAGTTTGTCTTTTTGCAAATCTCATATGCCTCATCAAGATGGTTGGTCTGCCCCGTAAATAACATCTGTGTCACAACACGAGCAGACAAGTCAAGACTATCTGCCTTTGCCTGATCTGCTGCCAACAGAAGGTGATACATATTCTGTGTTGGTCCTGAATAATGCATACACAGATAGCGAAGAAGCGTCTGATGAACCTGCTCGGCCTGAAGCAGACGCACACAAAGAACCAAAAGGCTTTCGCTATACTCATAAAGTGTCTCTGTAATGCGACGCACTGTCATCTTCAATAAAAGATCCGGTCTGATGCCGTCACTTCCATAAGTACAGACATACTCGAACGCTTCCTTACCATAGCCGCGAAGCACACATTGCTCAATCAGACGAACTCTTGTCTCTTTATCAAGCTTGCCTGGGTCAAGCGATACAAGCCAAGCATCATGCTCTCTTGTCTCCTCTATATGGAAGTAACAGTAATCTACCATGCGCCTAGTTAATACCTGCTTAAATGCCTGCGTGATCTCCGGCTTTTCCAAAAGCTTCTTTGCCAGTGCAAAGCTCTCCTTATTGGCAATCGGCTTTGTATAGTACTCATCTGACTCCTGCACCATAAGCATCAGCTGACCTGGCACCTTCTGTCTGCATACTTTCGCCAAATCTTCGCGGTACATCAATAAAATTGATGTCATATTCGGATCTGCATAACGGTTTCCATAGGCATCCTCAAACAAGATCACCGCATCCTTTGCGTAGACAGGAACACAAACCTCCTGACCACTGATGCGAGCACTCTGCTCGATACGAAGCTTCGCATAATGGACAATCGCCTTCTTTGCAAAGGGCAGAGTTGTCGTAATCTGTCTTGAATACAAAAGCGAGGTCAAAACCGTTCCAAGATGCTCGTCAATCAGACTTGGATTTAACCAGTTGTCATATAATGGCACTAGCTTTGCATCGATACGCCCATCTAAGAGCTGGCGAATTGCAAACTCATCCATCTGAGACTCATAAGCCTGATACAAATCCGTGCCCTTCGGAAAGCGCTCTAAGATATAGGTATAAAGATTTAATCTTGTGTGATTGTCCAGATCATTCTTAAATGAATAGTAAAGAAGAATGCTGTTTGGAAGCTCTCGATTCGGAAGCTGATCGCAAATTGATGTCATAAAGGCATCATTTAATCCGGTTAAATTAATCTCCTCTGCAATGCCTAGTTCAAACCAAGAAGCATATGCCGGGGTTGTTTTTCCCATACGAATTAATGCCGAACAAATTAACGTCACTACTCGCTTATCTTTGTAGCAGGTATACATGCGCTTCATCACCTGATAGAGAAGCCTTGGATTCTCA